>JAGVCY010000137.1 GCA_020058965.1 Candidatus Omnitrophota bacterium
CTCAAGGATGCGGGTGGGTTTGCTTATTTCCGGAAATTCCGAAGACTTCCGGGAGGAGTTTGACCGCAAGTCACAGGCACTGCGCGAAGCGCTTGGCAAGGCGGCCTCCGGCCAATTTGAGTTCGTGGCTTTACGGGCCGGCGATTTGGCTGAAGAGAAATACTTGAGCTCTCAAACCGGCCGGGACGCGTTGTTGATCGGATCGGATATGGACTTGGCGGCGGATCCGAATGCCTTGCGGGAGGCCGCCGGGGCCTTGGTGGACCTGCTTGCGCGCCGTGAGTCGTCCTATTTAGCCGAGGCGAGCTCATCAAATCAAAAACAACCCGAGCAGGTGGTTTTTGATCATATGAAAGGGTTTTTTGAACGAGCGGTTGAAGGGCAGGTCTCGGACGGCCAAAATATTTCGCAATTGGCTCTCGATGTGATGAAGCTGGAATCTCAGCTGGCGGACCCATCGCCGTTCATTCCGATGCTCGGGTCCGGCGGTTTTTATCTGTTTCAAAATGGACGGCAGGTCCGGCCCAGTCAGAACTTAAATGAACAAGAGCGCGAGGCTCTTTTTGGAAAAATCAGCGCCGAACTGAATCGTGCCGCGGCCCTTGGCGCCGGCCGGCCGGACAGGTCCGGCGTTGAGTCCGTGGAACGAGCGATCGCCTTGAGCGTTGAATTGATCGAAGCCGACCCCGCGGCGATGAAGCGGACCGCCCGTCGGATTCTGGCGGCGGTGCGGGCGCTTCAGGCGCAATGGGACCGATCCACCCACAGTAGATTTTTGGACTCGGACTTACGAGGTGATTACCTGTTGGTTTCCGAAGCGTCGATGAATTCTTCCGCCTACTTAGAGGAATTGACCCGGTTTGAGTATTTGACGGGCGAACGCCGGAAAAAAGGCGAATTGACGAGCGCTCGCTTCGAACACCGGTTCGTTCCGGACGGAACGGCTCTGGGACATATTCGGTCTGCGGCCGGCGGACGGCCGGTGGTGATGATCACCCGCCGCAGCGATGCATCGTCCGATACGCCGCCGGGCAGTTACCTGCTTCAGATTGACGGACAGGATCCAAACTCAGTGCACGATGTGCCGCTTATAGCGGCCTCCATTGTGACGGGCGGATCACCCTTGGCCAAGAATGTGGAGCGCTTGAGCAACCGTTGGTTCCGCATGTTTCCGCGCCCCTACCAGGTTCTGCTGGAATGGATTCACGCCGCAAAGAACTTGCGAACGGTCGGGTCCTCGGTCTAACCCAGAAGGCGCCGGTCGGGGTGACGGCGGCGCGCGGTTAGGCTAAGATATCCGCTTATGACAAGTCTCGGAACACGAATTTTTAGCCCAACAGAAATTAAAAACTTTGAGCGGGACGGATTTTTGGTGATCCGGCAGATGTACTCCACTGCCGAGATCTGCGAGATGTCGTCCTGGATCGATGAGCTTCTTTCGCGGCCGCCGGTGAAGGACGGGGCGATGCTGTACTACGAGGACTCCAAGCTCGAGGCCGGCAAGCGGATCGTCTCGCGGCTTGAAAAATTTGCCGAGCATCACGCCGGATTCGGCCGCGTCGTGACCGATCGGCAGATGACGGGCCGGGTCGGCGAATTGCTTCAGGCCCCCGCGGTTCTCTTCAAAGAAAAGATCAACTTCAAAATGCCCGGCGGCGACGGCTTCAAGCCCCATCAAGACATTCAGCCGGGCTGGGACGATTACGCCGATTATTTTATTTCGGTGTTGGTGACGATCGACGAGAGCACCGTCGAAAACGGCTGTCTCGAGCTGGCTGCCGGCCATCATCGGCGCGGGTTGATCGGCCGCAAGTGGGAGCCGATGAATGATCAGGAGCTCGCCGGCATCGAGTTCGTCAAATACCCGATGCGGCCGGGCGATGTCGCTTTTTTTGACTGCTTCGTGCCGCATCAATCCGCGCCCAATCTAACATCCAGGCAGAGACGCAATCTGTACCTGACCTACAACCGCGCCTCGGGCGGCGACCACCGCGAACGGTACTTCGCCGAAAAGCGCAAGAATTTCCCGCCAGATTTCGAACGCGAAGCAGGCAAAGACTACCGGTTTCGCGTCTGACCCATCACGAAACAACGCATCCTTCGGATCTTATGCTGGGTTCTTGGCATTGCGGCGTTCATCGGCGTTATAAAAACGACCGGCGCGGAACCGTTGCGACTCATCGCTTCGGGATTGCGCGGCTGGGGACCGGCGGTTTTCTTAATTTATGTCACGATCAATTTTTGGGATGTATGGGGCTGGCGGGTGGTGTTTGACGGCGCCGCGGGGAAGCGGGTTAAATTTTGGGATCTGTATTTGATCCGTTTGGCGGGGGAGGCGGTGAACAGCGTCACGCCGTTTATCGATATCGGCGGCGAATTTCTCAAGGTGACATTGGCCGCCAAGCGGTTCGGGATCGAAAAGCGCGCGGTGCTGGCGACCGTGGTGATCGAGCGGGTCGCCCTTTTGGCGTCGGAAATATCATTTTGGTTTTTGGGTCTGGCGGCAGCGCTCATTTTTATTCCCGGGGTTCGGGAAGCGAGAGGCGCATGGATCATATCCGGCATCGTTTTTGTGCCGGTGGTGATGGGGCTTTACTGGGTTTCGCACAAAGGTTTTTTTGCGTCCTTCTACGGCCTGGTGAAGCATTGGGTAAAGGGTGAAGCCGCGCTCGTTCGGGAACTTGAGGTCAAGATGCAGGATGTGGACACGCGCATCTCGCAGTTTTATAGCCGAGAAACGGGGCGCAACGCTGCGACGCTGATCCTGCACCTAATGGGGTGGATCGCAGGCGGTTTTGAAACCTGGCTCATGTTCCGGATGGTCGGTGTGCCGATCGGTCTGGGCGAGGGGATCATGCTCGAGGCGCTTTTACAGTTGCTTAAAACGGCGTCGTTTTGGATCCCCGGAAATCTGGGCGCGCAGGAAGCGGGACTCGCGTTTTTTGGAAATTGGTTTGGCTATGCGGGTCCGGCCGGAGTCGCGGTGAGTTTATTGAAGCGGCTGCGCCAACTGCTGTGGACGGGCATCGGCTTTGGCGTCTGGTCCTGGCTGGCGCACCGCATGGATGCGGAAGACCTTTATCCAACGCACCACGGCAAACGCCCCGTGTTATCATGACGGACCATTTATCGAACTTTTTAACCATCAAAACGAGGGTTACATGAAATCCAAGCTACTTCGTGATCTTCTTAAGAAAAAATCCCATCTTGTTCTCGGCGGCGCGCACGACGCGCTCTCGGCCAAACTTATCGAGGAAACGGGCTACGACGCCGTTTGGGCATCCAGCTTCGGCATCTCCGCCGCCACGCGCATGCTCCCCGATGCCAATGTTCTCACGATGACCGAAATGCTCGAAGCCGTAAAGGGAATGGCCGCCGCGGTCAACATCCCGCTGATCGCCGACTGCGACAACGGCTACGGCAACGTCCACAACGTGATGCGCATGGTCCGCGAGTACGAAAAGGCGGGGATCGCGGGCGTTTCGATCGAAGACAACCCTTTTCCCAAAAAATGCTCGCTGTATCCGGGCGAGCGCCAGATCCTCGTCGACATCGGCGAGATGGCCGGCCGCATCAAGGCCGCCAAGTCCACGCAGGTCAGCAAGGATTTTTTTGTGATCGCGCGCACCGAAGCACTCATCGCCGACATGGGGATGGAAGAAGCGCTCCGCCGCGCCCTCGCGTATGAGGAAGCCGGCGCCGACGCGATCCTGATCCATTCCCGCAAGTCCACGCCCGACGAGATCATCACTTTTTGCGCCCGCTGGAAAAAAGTCGGCCGCATCCCGCTCGTCGCCGTCCCGACCAAGTACCCCGAGATCACTTCCAAGGAGCTTTCCAAGCTCGGTATCAAAATAGCGATCTTTGCCAACCAGGCCCTACGCGCTTCGGTCAAAGCCATGCGCGAAGTTCTCACCGACATGCGCAAGGCCGACAAGCCCGGGGCGGCCATTCCCAACATTGTTCCGCTGGATGAGGTGTTTCGGATGGTGGGCCAGCCCGTCATGGAAGAAAACGAAGCCAAGTTCGTCAAGGGGTTTAAGAAAAAACCCGCCGCCATCATTGTCGCCGCCGGTTTTGAGCAGAACTTTTGGCCGCTGAATCAGGACCGGCCCAAAGCGATGCTCGAGATCAAGGGAAAAAGTATTCTGGAACGGCAGGTGGAAGTGCTGCGCGGAGCCGGGATCGAGCGCATCGTTGTCGTCGGCGGCTATCAGGGAGACAAGATTCAAATCCCGGGCGTGACGGTGCTTCAGAACAAAGCCTACAAAACCACCGGGATGCTGAAGTCCCTCTTTTGTGCCGAGAGCGCGATGTCCGACGGGTTTGTGTTCTGTTACGGGGATGTCCTTTTTGAAGACCATGTGATCGAAAAACTGCTCAAGGCCAAATCCGATTTTAATCTTGTCGTGGATCAGATGCCCACTCCGAATCAAAAAAACGGATCTCGCAAGTCGGAACGCGATTGGGCTCACATTGAGGACCATCAGGTGACCGCCATCGGCCACCACCTGACCTCCAAACAGGCGAACGGGGAGTTTGCCGGCCTTGCCAGTTTTTCAAAGCACGCCATTCCGGCGGTCCGGAATGCCTATGCGGCGGCGCTCAAGAAAAAATCCGGCCGCTACCAAAACGCAGCCGCCGCCGATCGGGCGCAATTTACCGATTTCGCTCAGGATCTCATCGGCCGCGGCCAAAAAGCTCACGCCGTCACCATCCGCTCGGGCTGGACCGATATTCACTCCTTCGCCGATTATCAAAAGGCCTGGGCGAGCATCTCATAACCCCGGGGCAGCCGGCCGACTGCGGAGCCCTACAACTTGAGGAAAATAACCGATGATAAAAATGCTGCAGACAGGCGCGCGGATCGTTTTGGGTCTGATTTATTTAATTTTTGGCGGGATGGGACTGATGATCGTTTTTGGGGTTATTCATCCCGAGTTTCCGCCTATGACCGCAGGCGCCGACGCGTTTTTTAAAGGAATTATGGGTTCGGGCTACTTTTTTCCGCTGCTCAAGGCCACGGAGACCTTGTGCGGGCTGCTGCTTCTAGTGAATTTGGCGGCGCCTCTGGCCCTGGTGATCCTCGCGCCGATCACGCTGCACATCATCCTGTTCCACGCCTTCCTGACACCGGGAGCGGGCAACTTGCTGCTTCCGGCTGCGATGGTTGTATTGCAAATCGTGGCTATGAGCGGGTACCTGATCAAATACTATCGTCCGATGTTTTCAAGGGAATAGCGTCAAACCGTAAACAGGAGTTTTAAGATATGAAGTTCAAAATTATGCTTCTCGCCTCCTTCCTCGTGGCTGCAGCCGGTTTCGCTCATGCACAAAATCTGTACACGAAATACAACGGCGGGGCCGTCAAGATTTTTATTTCTGAAATTAAAAACTCAACCCAGGAAGCGGATGTCAATACGCAGACGCTCAAGACTGAGATCGAAAAAGCACTCAAGGAGCGCAAAAGCATCACTTTCCGATTTGTTTCGACAGCCGAAGAAGCGGAGATCGTGATCGACGCGACCGTCAACGAATTCATGTGGACGGACCACGACCCGGTGGACATGCTCGTCGGGGTGGCCGGTACGGCGGCGGATGTGGCCATGGTTGAAGACTACGCCCGTCTTCAGGCCGATGTGACGGTCACCGACAATAAATCCAAAAAAACGGTTTGGAGGGAGCGGGTTCTGGCGACCATCACCAAAAAGCCAATGACCAAATCCGAGAGCTTCCCGCTCGTTGCCGAGAATTTTGCCAAGTCATTCATTAAGAGCTGCTTTTCAAAAAAATCCAAGTAACGGCTAAGCATTCGGCTAAGCGGCCGGAGCTGAATTCCGCTCCGGACCATCCAACCAAACAAGGAGGTTGTTTTGAGACAAAATATTTCGACCGGAGGCAAGTGGGAGCCCATTATCGGATATTCGCGCGCGGTGAAGGTGGGGCAGTATGTGCATGTGTCGGGGACGACCGCGTCGGGGCCGGACGGGCTGGTTGGCAAGGGCGACCTGCGCGCGCAGACTGTGCAGACACTGAAAAACATCGAAGCGGCCCTCAAGATGGCCGGAACCGACATGAAAGCCGTGGTTCGCACGCGGCTGTATCTCACGAACATCGCTGAGTGGGAAAAAGCCGCCCGCGCACATGGCGAGGTCTTCGGTGAAATCCGGCCCGCGACCGCGATGGTCGAGGTTTCGAAGTTGATCGACCCGGACATGCTGATCGAAATCGAAGCCGACGCGTATATTGGATAATTTATTGAGTCCCCATAAAACAACAAGGAGATCCGTATGAAGTTGAATAAGATCATGGCGCTGATGGCTGCCGTTGCGCTCGTTGCGAGTCCGGTTTTGGCAGGGGACAAAGGTCTGCACTTGGGCGGAATGACCAAGGAAGCGAAGAAGGAAGCGATCGAAGCAAAGAAGGCGGGCCATGGAGCCGAAAAAGCCGGCCGCGAGGCGGAGAAGGCCAAGAAGCAGGCCGAGCGAGAAGCCGAAAAGGCGAAGCGGGAAGTCGAGCGCACCGCGAAGGAAAAAGCCAAGGAAGCTGAAAAGGCCAAGAAACAGGCGGAAAAAGAAGCCCGCAAAAAAGCCAAAGAAGTCGAAAAGGCCAAAAAGCAGGCCGAGGAAGAAGCCAAGAAGGCGGCCGCGTCAACCGAAGTTAAGATCTAGTCCCGAACCGGGTTTGATCGACAAAAAGCCCGGGGCTGCTCCGCCTCGGGTTTTTTTATAAGGAATTCGCAAATGAAAACGACCGGCTCCTGCCCCTGGCCCGGCGACGACCCGCTGATGATCGCTTATCACGACAGCGAGTGGGGCGTGCCGCTTTACGACGACCGCAGGCTGTTTGAATTTTTGATCCTCGAG
>JAGVCY010000168.1 GCA_020058965.1 Candidatus Omnitrophota bacterium
GCAGCGACGGATGGATATTCAGCATCCGTCCCGAAAAAGCGTTCACGAAGTCCGCGGTCAGGATCCGCATAAAACCCGCCAGGATCACTAGATCAATCCCAGCTTTTCTCAGCACGCCCAGCATCGCGGCATCAAACGCCGCGCGGTCTTTAAAATCCTTGGGGTCGAAAAAAACTGTTAACTTCTTAGCCCGATTGGCTCTCGCCAGCGCAAAAGCATCCGGCCGATCCGCGACCACCATCACCACTTCCGCGGGCCCCAGTTGCCTCGCCTTCTCCGCATCCAAAAGCGCCTGCAGATTCGACCCGCTCCCCGAACAAAGCACAGCGAGGCGCTTCCTAGCGCCTCGGCGATTACCTTTAGAGATGCTTGTTGATCCGCTCACGCAACGCCTCTTTAGGCAGCGCGCCAACGATACGATCCGCTTCCTTGCCACCCTTAAACACAATCAGCGTCGGAATATTCATCACGCCCATCTGCGAAGCCGCCTCGCTATTCTCATCAACATTGAGCTTCACGATCTTCGCCTTCCCCACCAACCCCGCGGCAATCTCCTCGAGAATCGGCGCAATCGCCCTGCAAGGCCCGCACCACGGCGCCCAAAAATCCACCACCACCGTCCCCGCCGCCTCCAACACATCCTTCTTAAAACTCGCGTCCGTCACCGCCACCGTATATTCCGCCATAAAAAATCCTCCTAAGTGTACGAGCGCGCGAAGCGCGGCTATTAAACACGACTCCCAATCACCCGACTCTTAATCAACCGGGGGCGCGCAGCGCCTCCAGCCGACTCCCCATCAACCGATTCTTAATCAACCGGGGGCACGCAGCGCCTCCAACCCAAACCCTAAACCATATTTCGTTCAAAATGCCTCAGCTGCTAGGCGCGGCTAGCGACGCGTGGTAGTCCCACGCGAGCGACGCCGCAACGACGCAGATGAGGCGTTTTCAACGAAATATGAGCTGGCGGCCAGGATTGAACTGGCGACCTACAGTTTACGAAACTGTCGCTCTACCAACTGAGCTACGCCAGCAAAAATCAAAAATTACTCTCCCTCACTCCAACGAGCCCAAACAAGTCCCCGTCGAAACGAGCGGTCATTTTACCCGCTTTAACAGGTCGTGTAAATGCCGACCCAAAAAACCCGAACATGTGTTGTCAGCGCTTGTAACCAGCTATCTTGTCAGTCGGGTATTTTTTTGGGTGAGGGGTGGGCGCGAGACGCGCTTCTCATTGATCAGATTGGACTGGATTGAATATTAAATTCGGACTTAGTTAATATCGCGAGCTTCCCGATCATAAAATCAGGAGTCACCATTCCGAGCATATTTTTTACGGCGGTAGCCACATCTTTATCGGTCGGTGGATGGATTGTTATAAAAATTATGCCGGAGGTCTTGCTGGCAGGATAGCGGCCCGACTCTAAAAAATCTTTATCATGAGTGAGTAAAATACGCTTGTCATCAATGATCTTTCGATACAACTCCCCGTTTTTAAGGCCTTTGGGGCAAGTCTCGACCGAAAATCCGGATAATTTCCGCAACAGCTTTACGACATCAAAACTGATATTTTCGTCCGTAAGCAGCTTCCAGAAATGTGTCGAATCAGGCAATCGAGAAATATTCCTGATTTTTCAAGGTCTCAGCGGCGTAATGAAGTGCGGCTTGGACATGTTGTTTGCGAAGACTCGGATAGCCCTTAAGAATTTTTTGAGTCGACTCACCCGCCTCGAGCCGCTCAAGAAGGATGTAGACGGGGATACGAGTGCCGCTGAAGCAAGGCTTACCACTACAAATGTCGGGGTTTCTAGAAATAAGAGGCTTCATATTTTTAATGATAGGCCTAACAATATTTAAAATCAAGTTTTCTTTAAAATATTAGACGCACATCAAGCTTCAGATAACCCGCCGTCACTGCGAGGCACCAAAGGTTGCCGTGGCAGTCTCACAAAGAATCCCAAAGTATGGGAACAAAAATTTTACTTACTCTTGAAAACCAGTTATAAGCAATGCATACTTACCCTGTTTGAGGGGTTCGTGCTTTTAAATGGAGGCCTGATGCGTTCAAAATATTCTGATATTAAAAAGCTGCTCTCAGCCGTCGTGCTCGTATCCTTCAGTATGCAAGGGGTCGTCGCGGCCGCTCCCGAGGCGCTATCCGCTGGGACCGCTCGGCCCAACACCGCGGCCGTACTGCCCCCTCCGACTAATTTCACGAACCCATCCGACCTTAGCATCCCTTTCGAGAATGTCACATTAAAGGAAGCGCACACCGGCACCAACGGCAAGCTCATCATTCACATCCAGGACGCCCACTCCAACTATTCCGGTCAAATGTCCCTGGCCAAAGCCCTCGACTTTTTCATGAAAAAGTACGGCATCACCCTCGTCCTCACCGAAGGCGCCGACCGTGATGTGACCCTGACCGACGCCAAGGGCATTACCGACCAAGAAACCTGGAAGATCGTCGCCAAGCGCTACCTCCAGGACGGCTTGATCAACGGCTCGGAGTACCTGAACCTCGCCTCCACGAACCCCATGAAGATCCGCGGCGTGGAATACATGGACCTGTACGACAAGAGTCTCAAGACCTATTCGGACCTCGTGGACGAGCGTAAAAAAATCATGGTCTATCTTCACCAGATCCACGCCGTTATCGACCGTCTTAAAGCCAAGCTCTACCCCGACACGCTTCTGGCCTATGAGAAAAAAAAGGGCTCGGAAGCCAACGGCGAGTCCAACTTCACCGAAACCGCCACTGAACTTTTTAACATCGCCGACAAGGCTCAAGTTTCGCTGGAGAGCTTCCCGGAGATCGGCAAACTCCGCCAGATCCAAGCTAAGGAAAAGTCCCTTAACTTCGCTTCCGTCAACGCCGGCCTCGAAAAACTCCTTTCCGGACTCCGCGTCGCCGGGAACAAGGAAGAAGCCGACAATTACCTGGCCGCCTCCAAAAAGATCCGCAACCAGCAGATATCCCAAGGCCATCTCTTAAAGGACCTCGTGAGCACCGCAAAGGACCTGAATATCGAAGTCCCCGCGGAATTGGCCGATTACGCCGCCTATCTCAACAGCTTTAGCGACCTACAGATGGACGAACTGCTCCAGGAGATCGACCTCGCCGAAGACACGATTTTCAAGAC
>JAGVCY010000097.1 GCA_020058965.1 Candidatus Omnitrophota bacterium
AAACGCCGAGAATTCCTTTTCGTCATCGATGGTGAGCAATTTAGGCATGTGTTAGCTCCGGCGCGGTCTCTCGATGCGCGAGATTAAATGTCAGCGTAAATTGCGTGCCCTTTCCGATTTCGCTCGCGACCGATATGGAGCCCTCATTGCGCTCGACGATCTGCTTCACGATAAAAAGCCCCAACCCCGTCCCCTTCCCAGGGTCCTTGGTCGTAAAAAATGGATTAAAAATGAGGCCGATTTTATCAGGAGAAATTCCCTGCCCGGTATCAGCGATCGTGACCGTCGCCCGGGTCCCGTTCCGCGAACCGGCGACCACGATCCGGCCGGAACCTTCCATGGCCTGAACGGCGTTGCGCATGATGTTAAAAATAACTTCCTGAATCTGGCGCCGATCAGCAAGAATCTGGGGAAAATCTTCGGGGATCCGGTTCTCCACCTCGATATTTCCAATTTTCATTTCGTGCTCCAAAATCGCCAGAACCTCGCCGAGTTCACGCGGCACATCGACCTCCGTCATCTTAAATGCTTTGTTTGGCTTGGCAAAATTAGAAAGGCGTTTGGTGATGGCGGTCGCACGGTCCGTCTCCTTGATAATCTTGCCAAATATTACCATCACCTGCTCGATCACCTGCTTGTCGGGTATCTGACCGTAAATCCCGTCACGGTAATTCAGAAGGAACATCTCGCACTGGCCCCGCACAATTCCGAGCGGATTACAGATTTCGTGATTAATTCCGGCGGCAAGCGTTCCGACCACGGCCATTTTTTCATTTTGAGCGGCTTCGGCCTGCGTCGCGGAAAGCTTTTCGAAGAGGCGGGCGTTAGAAATTGCGATCGCTTCCGTGCGCGCCAGCGACATCAGAATGTCGATGTCATCCTGGTTGTATGCGTCTCCTGATTTTTTGGCGCCGAGACTCAAGAACCCGACCAGCTCCTTCCTAAAAATAATAGGAATGCAGATCGCGCTGTTCAAACGCTTAAAATCCTGCTGGAGTGTCCGAATGGCCGGCGCGCCCTTCAAGTCCGAATTGATATGCAGATGGCTCTGCGAAGTCCTCAGATAATGGATGATCGGATCTTCCGAACCGAACTCGATGCCCGCTTCGCGGACGCCGATCCCCGTGACCATCTTGAAGCTGCTCGTCGCTTCGTCCTTGAGAATGACGGCGCATGACTCCAGCTTGATGATGTTGTTCAGTGCCTCGACCGTGTTGCGCGTGACCTGGTTGTAGTCAAATATGGTGAGGACTTCGCCGGTAAAAAGCCGCATCAACTCACGGTAATCGTATTTCTTCTGGAAGAGATACTTTTCCGTCACATCGATCAGCCAGTTTTCCAACGGCCTCAAAGTAAGCGTGATGATCAGGATGGAAGGGATCATCGCGGTCCACACCGGCCACCCGAGCAGGGTCTGAAACACCCCCTGACCCAAAACAGTAAAAATCGCCACCACCCCGTACACAAAAGCGAACAATCCCGCGAACACCGTTGCGCGCTTAATAACAACTTCGATTTCCATGAGCTGGTGCCGAATGATCGCATAAGTGATCACGGCGGTGTAGACAGGGATTGCAAAATTTGCCCATGGGTACCAATCGATTTTAAAAAAAGGTAAAAAATTACTCGTTCCGCCTAAAGCACCCAACGCAATACCAAAAAAGGTGTATTGAATTTGCCTTTGTTTGAATGCATCCGCTTTTGACATGCTCCGAATTAAAATAGTCAAACTTGAGACAAAAAGAAAACTCCACCATATAAAATGCACTAAAAATAGTGCCGATCCAGGAACTCCGTAATAAAAGGATCCAAATATTCTACGAGTAGAGCTTAGAAATAGGGGTGAAAATGCTGCGAGTGAAAATACAATACCTGCCACAAACCCCACATTGAGAAGAATAGGCCTTTTTGAAAATCCGCAAAATTCATAAACAAATCCTAAAAAAAATATCGGTATCCAAATAACCCCTGCGGCAAATGAGCAACGCCATAGCCAAAGCGATGTCTCTGGGTTTTGACAATTGGCGATCAATACACTTCCAATGCCCCACACCGTAACTGCGGCAGAGAACGCTAACCAGTACCGATATAATCGTCTATTCCGATCTTTTAAATAGACGAACGCTCCTAGGGAGCTTGCCGTCACCGCAGTCGCAATACCTGAAATAGCAAATGGATTTAACATTTAATTAATTCTAGGGTTGGTTAATACAACAGCTGCATTGTATCCGGCAAACCCACACGATGTTTTAAGCACGGTAGATATCCGCTTTTCCGAAACTTTACGCGCTATCCACGGCTCCAAGTTCGGGTCAATCTGATTGGTGTTCAAAAGTGGCGGAACAAAACTCGATTCCATGCACATACAAATCAAACACAGTTCAAGCAGTGCGCTGCTGCCTAGATTGTGTCCGACATAGGGCTTATAAGCAGTCACAACGGAACGACCCTCTTTCAGAATCGGTAAAAGAGATCGCACCTCATGCTTATCAGTCACCCGCTCGGCAACACCGTGCGGTATCATCAAATCAATGTCAGCATGGCTGGAGCCGGCTTCGGACAATGCCTCTTGGGCGGCACGCTGATACAGATCGCTTCCAATGCTAGGAAATGATATTTTCATTCCCTCGAGATTAAATCCGCCTCCACGATACTCACAGTAAATACGCGCCCCTCTTTTTTTAGCCGATTCATATTCTTCCAAAACAAGTCCGCCGCCTCCTTCTCCAAATACGATTCCATTCGCCTGTTCGTCAAACGGTTTTACAAGCCCGTCTTCAGCATATATTTTCAATTTTTTGAACCACAAGTACTTGTACACAAAATCCGGATAATCAGCTCCAACCACTATTGCGGCACGCAATCTACCAGACCGAATATGCTGAGCGGCTGATTCCATCGCGTACAAACCCGATGAACAGGCGTTATTCATGAACAGCGAGAAACCTTGAACACCAAATAGTTTGGCAATAAAAAATAAATGCATGAATGTCTGTGTGTCATATCCAAGACGCTGACTTGCCTCGGTCACTTCCTTCCTGATCTCAAGTGGTAAAAGTTCTTTTTTTTCAAATACTCGCCGCTGAACAGCCTCCAAAGTTTTGTTGGTCAGGTGATCGATCAATGGCTCCAGTCCAGGATTTTCATGAACCATCATCAATCCAACCTCTTGTGGACACGAGGAAATATCAAAGCCACTGTCTTGAATTGCTAGCGATGTTGTGGCTGCTAGTAATTCGTAATCGATATCACGCTGATTCTCTTTCCAATCGTCGATCCATTGGAGCAAACCCTTGTCTGAAACATAGTTGTCGATTTTAAAGTTCGTGAGTTTGTGCACATAAAAATATTCCCAAATGTCCTTACCATAGGTACACGCGTGCTTAAGCACTTGTGTCTTGCCTGCCATCAATGCGGATAAAACCTCTTTTTTACCGCTTCCAATCGAGCAAAGTGGTCCAATGCCTGTAATTACAATACGTTTCTTGGAACTCATTTTAGTCCGATGCTTCTTTTAGGACTAACACCGAGTTATTTCCGCCAAAAGCAAATGAATTATTCAGGGCGATTTTAATGCGTGCCCGGCGTGCTTTATTGGGAACGCAGTCTATCGGCAATTCGGGATCCGGAGTCTCATAATTGATAGTAGGGGGAATAACCCGCTCTTTGAGCGTCAATGCGCAGGCCGCTGCTTCAATGGCGCTAGCAGCACCCATGGTATGCCCTAGCATTGACTTTAGAGCACTGACACAATAATGCGCGTTACCATCCATTAACTTAAGAATAGCTTGTCCTTCAGCTCGGTCATTGGCGGGAGTCCCCGTCCCATGCGCAGAAATATAATCCACTTCACCTGAGTCTATTCCAGAGGCATTCAAGGCCTTGGTCATCGCCCTGAAAATCCCGTCTGAGGAAGGCGCCACCGCATGAAATGCATCGCAGCTAATCCCATAACCAAGAATCTCAGCATAAATCTTCGCTCCTCTAGCCAAGGCATGAGATCGGCGTTCAAGGACCAGCGTTGCAGCGCCTTCACTCACGATCATGCCTTTGCGATTTTTATCAAACGGCCGGCAGCAGTCTGGCGCTACGGCAAACATCCGGTTAAATCCGGTAAAAGCGATCCTCGACAAGCCGTCGGCTCCTCCGGCGATCATCACATCCGCCTCACCGGATTGAATCAGGTCGTATGCATAACCAATCGAGTAATTTCCGGCGGCGCAAGCCATTGGTATCGTCAAACTGATGTTGGATAATTCAAACCTGGCAGAAATGGCGTGTGCGATCGAGTAGCAGGGATAATTTGCTATCAAATCCGGTGAGACCAGCGATTCGTCCTGAAGCCACAGACTGTCAATGGCTTCGATCGTCTGACTCTCT
>JAGVCY010000159.1 GCA_020058965.1 Candidatus Omnitrophota bacterium
AGAAGCGACCTATGGCGTTTTCGGGCGCGCCGCATGCCTCGAAAACAGTCGGTGCCGCTTGGGTTCTTGCGCGTTATTGTTTTAACCATCCGGCAATTTCGCAAGGACAATTGCCAGCTTCGCGCCTCGGCGTTGACCTATTACTTTTTGATGTCGATCGTGCCCGTGTTGGCGATGATGTTCGGAATCGCAAAGGGCTTCGGGCTGGAAGACAAACTGCGGGATTCGATTCTTCGTGAGCTTCCCAGCCAGGAAGTCGTGCTCACCCGCGTGATCGAGCTGTCGGGCCGCATGCTCGAAAAAACCCGCGGGGACGCGATCGCGGGCGTGGGTGTCGTTTTTTTGATCTGGACGATCATTAAAATGCTCGAACAGATCGAGAGTGCTTTTAACGATATTTGGGGCGTGACCAAGTCCAAGCCGCTAAGCCGCAAATTCACCGATTACCTCGCGCTGATGATCATCTGTCCGATCGCGCTCGTGATTTCCGGAAGTGTCAGCGTGTTTTTGGCGGGATTGGCGGTCCATCCCGACTTCCTTTTCTTGCCCGAATTTATATTGAAACTACTGGTCATTTTTCTGCCTTTATTGTCGTTTGGAGTGGTGTGCGGGATCCTGAGTTTTTTATATGTGAGTCTTCCCAACACCACGGTCCGGGTGCCTTCGGCGGTCATCGGCGCGTTTGCCGCCGCGGTCAGTTATCAGCTGGTTCAATGGGGCTACATCCACGCACAGATATTTTTTAGCGGATTCGGAGCGGTGTACGGGAGTTTTGCGGCGCTGCCGCTTTTCCTGCTTTGGCTTCAACTGAGCTGGACCGTGGTTCTGCTGGGAGCCGAAATCGCGTTTGCCCATCAAAATGTAGACACTTATGAATTTGAGCCGGAAGCGCTTCAGACGAGCTTTTTGTTCCAAAAACGGCTGGCGCTGTGCGTGGTTAGTCTTTGCGCCGAGCGCTTCCGCGACGGACAAAAACCTCCCACCGATGAAGAAATTTCGGATACCTTCGAGATACCCTCGCGACTTTGCCGCAACCTGATCGAGCGCCTGATAAAATGCGGGATTCTCTCGGAGGTTCGACGCGAAGGATCCGCCGCGCCCGCCTACCAACCCGCCATGCCGATTGAGTCGATCACCTATCGAAAAGTCCTGGAAGGGCTGGATAATCTAGGAGTCGACTCCATTCCGGTGGCCGATTCAGAATCGAGCCGCGCGTTCGGCGCCAAGCTGAACCAAATGAGTCTCGCGATGGCGCAGGGCGGGGCGAACGAACCCATTGTCCGCACTCATATCTAAGTCACTCGCGTATACATCATCGCGACAAACAAAGGTTGTACCACCCCTCCCCAGGTGCTACAATGCGAACCTGCCATTCAAGTTCATTTTATAAAAGACGACGCGGGGTGGAGCAGCCTGGTAGCTCGTTGGGCTCAAGTGGGCTATCCGATCAGCAATGGTCGGATGAAAATCTGTCAAACTCGGTGAAGCCTTAACTGGTAATACCGAGCCAAGCCCATCCGAAAGGATGGGAAGGTGTAGAGACTAGACGGCAGACACCCGGGAAACCGGGTGAAGGTATAGTCCAGACCACGAAGTCGCGCTCAAAGCGCGATGCGGCGAAAGCCGAAGTGGGACGCATAACCCAAAGGTCGTTGGTTCAAATCCAACCCCCGCTACCAATAAAAAATCCACAGGGAGTTAACGCTCCTTGTGGATTTTTTTATTGTGTAAGAGCAGAATACCGGCATGGATACCAAGCTCAAGGCAGACATCGCAGAACACGCCGTCATAGCGCGGCTTTTAAAGCTGGGGCTTAAAGTGTTGAAGCCCATTGGTGATCGATTGCCTTACGACTTGGCTGTGGATCTCGATGGCAGGCTGATCCGCATTCAAGTTAAAAGCGCGTGGAAACAAAACGGCGCATTTATAGTCGACAGTCGAAGAACCAAAACTAATCGCCGGCTAATGGTGAGGAGCCGATATCAAGAAGGCGATTTCGATTTTGCCGTTCTCTACATCCAGGAGTTGGATGTTTGCTATGTCATGCCGTGCTATGATTTTAATCAATTTAAAAGTGGAATCAGCCTGGTGGAAGATAAAACACGGCAACGCTCTCCAAAATCTGCGGCTTTCCGAGAAGCTTGGGGGTTGCTCACTTCAGTGAAAAAGGACGATTCGATTGAAAAAAAATTATCGGAAGATCATAAGATGAGGGCGCATTATGATTTTTCAAAAATAAAAAGTAGAAAAAACCCGTACGCCAAAACATTGAAAGCATCGACTTTGCTTGCGGGATTACGCGACTCGACATCGCAAGCCTAAGATGATCTGGACATAAGACTTTGAACCTGATCTCCCTCTCCATCCGTCGGCCGGTGTTTGCTTGGGTGCTTATGTCGGGACTCATCATCATCGGTGCGGTGTGCGCCGGTAAGCTGGGCATCAGTCAATTGCCGGATATTGACTTTCCGGTTCTGTCGATCTCGGTCAGCTACGAGGGCGCATCACCGGAAGTCGTTGAATCGGAGTTGATCGAGCCGATCGAGGAGCGCCTCCTCGGCATCGAGGGGGTCTCGCAGATGCGGTCTCAGGTACGGCAGGGCACCGGTTCCGTGACGCTCGACCTCGACATCAAGCGTAATGTCGACATCGCCCTCCAAGAAACTCAGGCGGCTCTCAGCCAGCTCAGGCTCCCGCTTGGTGTGGACCCGCCGGTCATCCGCAAACAAAACCCCGAAGATCAGCCGTTCATGTTTCTCGGCGTCACCTCCAAGGGTCCCGTCCGCGATATGTACAATTGGATCGACAGCTTCCTGCTCGATCAGTTCCGTCTCATTGATGGGATCGGTGAGGTCAGTATCAGCGGATATCCCGAGCGCAATCTGCGCATCTGGCCGGACCCTGATAAACTCAAAGCGCTCGAACTCACCGTGGCCGACATCGTGAACGCGGTGCAGAGCCAGCATCTGGAAAGCGCCGCCGGCCAGTTCATCAACGGCCGTCAGGAACTGCGGGTGCGCTGGCTCGGCGAGGCGGCGTCGCCGGAAGCGGTCGGCGATATCCTTCTTCTGCGCCGCGGCGGCGAAGTCATCTACCGTCAGGAAACGGGAGCGGGTCTGAGGATCAAGGATGTGGCGCGTGTCGAGGATGGCTTGAGCGATGTGCGCCGCACGGCGCGGATCAACGGCGTCGACGGCGTCGGCATTGGCGTGCGCAAACAGCGCGGTGAGAACGAAGTCGAACTCGCCAAACGCGTAAGAAAAAAAGTTGCCGAGCTCAAGCCCCTGCTTCCTGAAGGCTACGATGTCCGCATCAATGTCGATATGACGAAGCCGACCGAAGCGGTCGTGCACACGACCTACGAAAAGCTCATCTTCGCCGCGATCGTAACGATCGTGGTGTGCTTCCTTTTTCTGGGCAGTTGGCAGGCGGCGCTCAATATCCTTTTTTCGATCCCGACATCGATCGTCGGGACATTCATTATCGTCTACTTCGCGGGCTTCACGCTGAACCTCTTTTCACTTTTGGCGCTGACTCTGGCGATCTCGATCGTCGTGGATGACGCGATCATGCTGCTCGAAAATATCGTGCGCCATCAGCGGATGGGTAAGAACGCCGCGCAGGCGGCCTATGACGGCGCGATGGAGATCCTGCCGGCCGCGACCGCGGCGACGCTCGCAGTTGTTGCCGTGTTCCTGCCTGTGATCTTCATGGACGGGGTGATCGGTAAGTTCTTTTTTCAGTTCGGCGTCGTGATGTCGGCGGCGGTGCTTCTTTCGCTCGTCGAAGCCGTGACCATCACGCCGATGCGCGCGGCGGCGCTCATGGGCACCGAGGCCAAGACCAATCGGTTCGAGCATTGGCTGGAGGGGCTTTTTGGCCGCGTGGACGCTTCTTACGCCAAAGGACTTGCGGCAACACTTCGATTTCCGACGTTGGTCGTCGTCCTGTCGGTCGCGGGGTTTGCGCTATCGTTATTCCTCGTCAAAGGCGTTCGCCAGGAATTCGTCCCTCTGCAGGATCAGAACTTCATCGTTGTGAACGGTCAGACAGCGCCCGGCTCGTCGCTGG
>JAGVCY010000051.1 GCA_020058965.1 Candidatus Omnitrophota bacterium
GTCACGGTCGCGCGCTTGGGACGCGTTCTCCACACTTACGACTATGCTTATGAGTCGCTCGACGGCAAGCCCGTCACGGTCGTCACCGACGAGACGGGCGTGCGGAGGACCTACGGCGAGGCGCAGATCCTGATCGCATCCGCCGTGCCAGACCCCAATACACCCGCGCCCGTACTTATTGAGGCGCCCGCGCCCGTCACCGCCGCCAACCGGCTTTTGCTGTTGACCCGCGGAGAAAAAACATATGCCTATCAGTATCGCAAGAACAACTCCGCCCAAAATACCGACGAAGTGACTTCCGAATCCTTGATCGAACAAAAACTATTCGACGGTTCAATGGTCTTTTATGATCCCAGTTTCCCTTCCAATATCAAAAAGATCGAACGAACCGACGGAAGCGTCATCACCAATGTTTTTTTGAATCCGGACAACACTCTGAAGCAGGCACTGATCACGCTGACAGACGGCTCACAAAAAGTTTTTGACTCCGCATCCATTCTTGAAGAGATCTCGCTTGACGGAACGCATTACTTTTACTCAAACTCACGCCTGTCGAAGGTAACAAAACCCGGCTTTAAGGATGTGGATTATTCCTACGACACTGATGCCAATGGAAACCTCACGCAAGTTTGGATAAATTTCCAAACCGCGCTTCTCAAATATGACACTTCAGGAACTCTCTTAGGCTTAAAGCTCGAAGGGGTGCTCGCGCCCGACGAGGCGCGGCAGCTCACCCAGCATGTTTATGATGGCGGTGGTGTTGGGACGAACGGCATCGACGGAGACTTCGGTACGGCCCAAGAGGCATCTGCCGGCCGCAGCTTCGACCGAAACCAAGGCAATGTGTTGGTCAACCTCTACTCCACACATACTTTCCCTGAACCCCAAACGATCACACAACTCCAGTACCGACTCTACGGCAGCGGCTCAGGGGGAGGCGACTACGGCGGGCACGGCAACGGCTATATGCTTCTTGAATACCAGA
Organism: Candidatus Omnitrophota bacterium; assembly: GCA_020058965.1. GTDB lineage: Bacteria > Omnitrophota > Gorgyraeia > 2-02-FULL-51-18 > JAGOUK01 > JAGOUK01. Next base: position 986 of record JAGVCY010000051.1, read on the forward strand.
CCTCTCAAGCCGGCCCCTGGATCAAGGTCCCGGGCACAGAAAGCTGGAGCGGTGACACCGGACATATCACAAAAAATATAACCCTCTCAAGCGTGACGGCCATCCGGGCCTTCGCCAACGGCTACGGCGAGGGCTCTGACCACGGAAGCTGCAGCGCCTCAGCCGGCATCTACGAGATCCAATGGACGCTGGCCGACCAGAGCTTCCTTGATTTTTCAACAACCAAAGACGCCCAGAACCAAATCACCGGGTACAAATTCCAAGGCCAGCCCGGCACGATTAATTTTGATGCCCAAGGCCATTTGCTCGCCGGAACCCCGACCAACTTAAACAATGACGGCCAAGCGCTTGACGGCACGATGATCCTGTTGTCCGACAAACCCTATTTTTCAAAAATAACCGCCCCAGCGCTTCCGGGTGATTGGGCGCTTGGCGCTCAAGGATCAATTTTAGACACGAGTTTTGTTGTCTCCCAGGAATACACAACTTCAACCGGGATTCTTGAGACCCAGACTAAGGCCGACCAGACCGTCACCTTGTTCGAGAACAACAAACCCTCCAAGGTTTTGAATCAGGAAGGGGAGGCGCTCATTGAATATAGTTACGATGCGGACGGCAACCCCACCCGGGTCTATCTGAAAAACGCCCGCGATACGCTTCCGGATGAAGTGCTAAAAGCCAAAGAATCCATCGAATCCCAAAGAAACCGGTCCTTAAAGATTCTCGCCGCTGAGCGGAATAAAGTTTATGACGACACCCGGACTAAATACGGCGAACAAAGGCTGGAGTATCAAAGTCGGCTAAACTCCCTGCAAAACCAATACAACGATGTCTCCGGTATAAAAGCCAGCGGCAAGAAGGCCAAAAGCCAAAAAGGCGACGCCTTAAACCAAATTGGCGGCGCGGTAGACAGCGTGCGCGCCGCCCTGGCCACACTTGAAAAAAACGAAGCCGACGCCTACGCCGCCCTCGACACCCAGGTCGAAGTAGTCTCCAACCAGATTAAACAAGACGCCGCAGCCGCCTTCACCCAGCTCGCCGTCCAGGAGACCAACCTCAAAAACGAAATCCTCCGCCAGGAAGTCTCGCCCATCATCTACGACTCCTACCGCAGAATTTTGGGTCGAGATCCTTCATCGAGCGAATATCAATATTGGATCGACCGGATTGACTATGCGACGGGAAAAATAGATGTGGAGGAGCATGAGGCGTCTGAATTGCCTGGCGCAGCGATTAGTTTTATGGAAGATGAGATCGGATTATTCGTCTACTCAGAATTAAGCGATGAGTGGTCAATCGGCACGGGGGACTTCACCATCGAAACATGGATCAAGCCGCTCGCCGGAGCCGAAGATGTTTATATCATGAGCAGCGGACTCTTAGGTGGATTCTTCGGTGAACTCAGCGCCAACCCCATTGGATGGGGGCTATCAATTACGTCGGATCATCACGTTGCTTTTCAAGTTATCTCCGAGGACTCTGCACTTAGCACTCAGTATGAAGCTACATCGACGGCTCTGGATTTTGATGCATGGAGTCATATTGCAGTGCAGAAACAGAACAACGAACTTTCTGTTTATGTGAATGGACAGCTGACTACAGGCTATTCGAGAATTATAAATAATTTTGAAACTTCCTATGACATTTTAGGTATTGGATTTTCCGTAGATTTTGAGCAGGAGAGTTTTAAGAACTTTAGAGGATTGATGGACCAAGTGACGATTTCTAAAGGAATTGCGCGCTATGGCACCAATTTTACGCCACAGACATTGCGCTTCCTTCCGTACCAAGGACCGGAGTGGGACGAGGGCCTTAGGCCCGATGAATACACCAAGTTACTTCTTCAGGCAGACATATGGAGCGACGAAGGCGGTTTTGATGACGAAGATTCTATAGAACTCTACGACAACAGCATATTTGGTCACGCGGTATCTTCCCTGGGGGATACCCGAGTAGATGCCGATACCGATGATTCCATAACGCATTATGTGTTCGACGAAACATTCATTGTAAGCAAAACCGTCACTGAAGCTGTAAATGAGCTTCTTCAGAGATCGCAGGAGCTTAAGGACCGCCAGGCCTATGTAACTCAAATAAAAACTCGACTCCATCAGGAGGTGACAAGCTTTTTATCAAATACCAATGTAGAAAAAATTGTCTACGCCGCCTCCCTCGGGCTTTCGCCGACTGATCTTATTGCCATCACAAACTCTGACGCTGACAAAATCATGTCGTGGATTGATTCTAGATCACTTCACTTCGGCCAATCAGCCTTTCTATCTCTTGAATCCTTGCTCGACCAAAAGAGAATCAGCTACACCCGCGAAGACATCGCGGTTAAATCGATCCTGATTGATATTTTGACCGGCGTCATCACACCTTTGGATGACGGAGACTTGGTCATTTCGCTATTTGCCTTAAACCGCGTCGCCAGCCTCTATGGCGTGACTCTCGCAGAAGCCAAAATTACTTACGATGATCTCCTGCGGCTCTACGCCTCGCCCCACGACCCGCCAGCGCGTGTCATTGCGCATATTTCAGGAAATCATTATGTAATCATCACAGACGTCCAATCCGACCGCATCACCTACATCGACCCAGGTATCGGTAAAGACAAAGAAAACGAATCCCTCACCGTTTCCAAAGAGGGTTTCCTAAAAGTCTGGCAAGGCAATGTCTCAGCCGACACCGCGGTCATTCAAACAATCACGAGTCATCCTGAGCGCAGCGAAGGATCTAGAGTCCTCTCCGCCGCCGAAACCCAGTCCATTCGAGGAGCATTCTGGGGCAGTCTCCTGGGCGTTCTCGGTTTCGTCTTCAACATCATCATTCCCGGAAGCGGAATCTTCTTCCAGATCGCAAGCCTCATCGCAAGCATCGCCGAAGGGGACTGGATATCAGGCATCAGTGCCGCTGTTACGCTTGGGTTTGGTGGCTTTGATGTTTCTAAGCTATTTCAAGGCACCTTCCAAGGCATAGGAAACGCCTTAGGAGGCATCGGAACATTCTTTTCCGATGTCTTTGGTGCCGTCACCGGCTTCGCCCAAGGTATTGCCACTGGTGTCGAGGGCTTCCTCCATGGAGCACTCGGTGTCTCCTCCCAAGTTGCCGCCAACCTCGCCAAGTTCGCCGTCAGCACCGGAGTGAACTTCGCCGTCTCAAGAGGACTTGAGACTCTCGGGGTCTCACCTCAAATA
>JAGVCY010000204.1 GCA_020058965.1 Candidatus Omnitrophota bacterium
CGTCTGAAAGGGCCGAAGGAGACCAAGGAGCAGGATGTGTACATGGGCGAATTGCCCCTGATCACGGAGACCGGGACCTTCGTGGTCAACGGTGACGAGCGCGTGGTTGTCAGCCAATTGCACCGCTCACCCGGTGTTTCCTATGAGAAGAACCTTCACCCCAACGGCAAGGTGCTTTATTCGGCCCGCATCATTCCGAATCGCGGGGCATGGCTCGAATTTGAGTTTGACATCAACGATGTCCTCTACGCTTACATTGATCGCCGCCGCAAGATTCTTGCCTCCACGGTTCTTCGCGTGCTCGGCTTTTCTGAAGACAAGGATATCATCAAGGCATTTTGCGGAATCGAAAAAATTGACAATGTCAATCGCTACAATCCCAAAAACCTGATCAACCACACCGTTGCCGAAGACATCGTCGATGACGAATCTCAGGCAGTGTTGATCGAAAAGGGAACCTTGCTCACTCGTGAGAATATCCAAAAAATCACTGGCAAGAGCATCAAGACCATTTACATCACCCGAACTGAAGTACCCGAAATCGTAGCGACGCTAAAAAAGGACCACACCAAAAACGCCGACGAAGCGTATGTCGATATCTATCATCGCCTGCGTCCGGGCGATCCCCCCACGCTGGAAAGCGCCAAGAATATGATCGAGCGTTTATTTTTTGACCCGAAGCGCTATGACCTGTCGGCCGTCGGGCGGTTCGTGATGAACCGTAAACTCGGCGTCAATGTCGGTTTGGACCAGCGCGCGTTGGATTCCAAGACTGTCATTGAAGTGATCAAGCGCCTTTTGCGCATTAAGAACGGCGACGCCGAGGTCGACGATATCGATCATTTGGGCAATCGCCGCGTTCGTACCGTCGGAGAGCTTTTGCAGGGCCAATTCCGTATCGGGCTTGCCCGGTTGGAACGCTCCTGCCGCGAGCGTATGGGCATCTACGAACTGGATACCATGATGCCGCACAATCTGGTGAACTCGAAGCTTTTGTCGAGTGTTATCCGGGATTTCTTCGGCCGCAGCCAGCTTTCACAGTATATGGATCAAACCAACCCGCTTTCAGAATTGACCCACAAGCGGCGCGTCAGTGCACTTGGACCCGGTGGTCTTTCGCGCGAACGCGCGGGATTTGAGGTTCGCGATGTGCATCACTCCCATTACGGCCGCATCTGCCCGATCGAAACGCCCGAAGGTCCGAACATCGGTTTGATCGCATCCCTGTCGACTTATGCCCGCATCAATGAGCATGGGTTCATCGAAACTCCGTACCGCAAAGTCGCGGACGGAAAGGTGACCAATAAGGTCGATTATTTATCGGCCGATCTCGAAGACCGCTACATCATCGCTCAAGCCAACGCTCGCGTGGATGAGAACGGCCACTTCTTGGATAAAAAAGTTTCCTGCCGGTTCCGCGGAGATTTTCCGTTCGCGAACCCGAAGGATATTCACTACATGGATGTTTCGCCTAAGCAATTGGTGAGCGTCGCTGCAGGACTTATTCCATTTTTGGAACATGACGACGCGAATCGCGCGCTCATGGGGTCCAACATGCAACGGCAAGGCGTACCGCTTTTATTTCCGAACTCTCCTTTAGTTGGAACCGGGATGGAAGCCCGTGTTGCGACCGATTCCGGAGCGACCATTGTCGCTAAGGAAGCAGGCGTCGTGACTTCCGCTGACGCCAACGAAATCGTTGTCAGCGGTCACAAGTATCCTCTGAAGAAATTTGTTCGGTCCAATGCATCTACCACAATCAATCAACGCCCCCTCGTTGAGCCGGGTGACAAGGTCCGCAAAGGTCAGGTCATCGCGGACGGTCCTGCCGTCAAGGACGGGGAATTGGCATTGGGTCAAAATGTGCTGGTGGCCTTTATGCCCTGGCGCGGTTACAACTTCGAGGACGCGATCATTCTTTCGGACCGCATGGTTCGCGATGATGTGTACACATCCGTTCATATCGAGGAGTTCGAGGTGGAAGCCCGTGATACCCGCCTCGGCAAGGAAGAAATAACCCGCGACATTCCCAATGTTGGAGAAGAAGAACTGCGCAATCTCGGCGAAGACGGCATGATCCGTGTCGGCGCCGAAGTTAAGCCCGGTGACATTTTGGTCGGAAAAGTTACGCCGAAGTCCGAAACTGAACTTTCTCCTGAAGAAAAATTGCTTCGGGCGATCTTCGGAGAAAAGGCAGGCGATGTTCGTGACGCGTCTTTGATCGTTCCTCCGGGTATCCGCGGCGTCATCATTAATACCAAGGTGTTTGCCCGCAAGGGACCTTCTACCAAAACGCGCGAAGAGCGAAAGTTGGAAAAAGAAGCGATCGACAAGATCCAGGCGAATTATGGCGCCCAAGTGATTAAGATCCGGGCGACCCTCGAGAAGAAGCTTACGGATATGCTGATGGGAGCCAAAATGGCTTCTACCCTGGTGCATCAGGAAAGCGGCGACACCGTGATTGCCGCCGGAAAAAAAATCCTGAAGTCGGATCTGAAGGATCTCATGGAATGTAATCTGGACGGCATCAAGCTGGAAGGGGACGAGGAGCTCGAAGAAGAGGTTCGCCGTGTGGTCCGGATCTTTTCGGATCAGATGGATGAGCTTCGCTATGAGGAAAGCCGCGAAATCGATCGCGTGAAACGCGGCGATGAACTGCCCCCCGGTGTTCTCAAGAAGGTGGTCGTTCAGGTTGCGGCCAAGCGCAAAATTTCGGTCGGAGACAAAATGGCCGGGCGTCACGGAAATAAGGGTGTTATCGCCCGCATCATGCCCGCAGCGGACATGCCGTACATGGCCGACGGAACCCCCGTTGACATCATTCTGAATCCGCTCGGCGTGCCTTCGCGTATGAATGTGGGTCAG
>JAGVCY010000050.1 GCA_020058965.1 Candidatus Omnitrophota bacterium
CATGGTTGCCAAACGAAGAATTTTCGAGGGGCTTTTCCACCGATCAAAATTGTCGAGGCAGTCGCTTCCACAGATGAAAAATAATTGCGCGGCAGGATGACGGTGTTTAATTTTTTTTAAAGTATCGACCGTGTACCGCGGTCCCTTCCCGGACGCCTCGATCAAGGACATGCGCGCAAAAGGAAGCGGCTTAATCGCTTTTTTCAATCCAGCCAACCTCCGGCTGAGCGGCGCCGCGGCTCCGTGCGCCTTCAAGGGATTCTGCGCCGTCGGCACCACATAGATCCAATCAAACCCGAAGAATTTCTGTGCAGCCCACAATATCCCCGTATGCCCCTCATGCACCGGATCAAAAGTCCCCCCAAATATCCCTATCTTTTTCATGGCCGCCCAGAGGTCGCGTAAGGATGTGTCACGGAGCGCTTCTGGAAGGCGGAGGCGTCCCCGCCGACGCCGGACAGGGAGCCGGCGCGCCTTACCTTAGGCGGCGCGCTGGCGGCTCTGCGCGGAGAGACACATCCTTCCGCGACCTCTGGGCAACACGAGTTACTCGCGGATTTGGCCATGCCCGGAAACGATGTATTGGTACGTCGTGAGCTCGCGTAGACCCACGGGTCCGCGCGCATGAAGCTTGTCGGTGCTAATACCCATCTCCGCGCCCATCCCGAACTCTCCCCCGTCATTAAAGCGCGTCGAGCAATTTTCAAAGACGCAGGCCGAGTCGACCGCCTTGGAAAAGCGGGTTCGGGTCGAGGCGTTTTCGCTCACGATCGCGTCCGAGTGTTTGGACCCGTACTTCCGAATGTGCTCCACCGCGGCCTCGACACCGTTCACGACTCGCACGGACAGAATGAGGTCGAGATATTCCGTGCTCCAGTCCTTTTCGGAAGCGGCCTTGATCCCTTTGAGAATTTTCTGAGTCTCGGCGCAACCCCGTAGCTCTACGCCCCGCGCCTTCATCCGCTGAGCCAAAAATGGCAAAAACTTCGCCGCCACCGGTTTATCCACCAGCAGTGTTTCCATCGCGTTGCACACGCCCGGATTCTGCGCCTTGGCGTTCTCACAGATCCGAACCGCCATTGCCAGATCCGCGTCACGATCAACAAAAGTGTGGCAGATGCCATCCAAATGCTTCAGCACGGGAATCTTGGACTTGGCGGAAACCGTTTTCATTAAAGACGGACCGCCGCGCGGAATAACAACATCGATTTCACCGGACAAAGCCAGGAGATGCTCAACGTCTTTACGGTCCGTCGACTCCACAAAACTCACCGCGGCTGGAGCGATACCGCGTTTTTTAAGCGCCGTAGCGATGCTGTCATGGATCGCCGCGTTGGACCGCGCGGCTTCCCTGCCTCCTCGCAAGATCACCGCGTTGCCGGACTTCACACAAAGGCCCGCGCAATCGGCCGTCACATTCGGACGAGATTCATAAATGATGAGCAGCACACCCAGCGGAACACTGATTTTTTTGATATGCAGGCCATTGGGTCTCACGATTTTTTCAAGCTCGCGGCCCAGCGGATCGGGCAACTTGGCGATGGTTTCGAGACCCCTGACCATGGCTTCAATTTTTTTTTCATCAAGACGCAGGCGACCCAGCATCGCGGCGTTTAAGCCTGCCCGTTCCGCGTCGCGCATATCCAACCGGTTCGCGGTCAGAATCGCGTCCGCGTCCGAGGCGATTTGCTTGGCCATCCCCCGAATTGCCGCGTTTCGATCATCCGCGCTGAGGCACGACAACCGCGCGCTCGCATCCTTGGCTTCCTGTGCTATTCTTTTCATTAAGATCAGGCTCATGATTTTTCCTCGCGTCGGCCCTGAATCCGAAGCAGATCCGCGTGTGTGATTCGGCGCTTGCCGGATGCTGTTTTGCCGGACGTGGGCAAAAAAAGCGTGCCCAAGTCCTCTCCGCCAAACAACCGCTCTAAAATGCGCGGCTGTGATCCCGACGCCATCACTGAGGGTATCCCGGCTTTGAGCGCTTTTTGGACTGCCGACAGCTTGGACGCCATCCCGCCCTTGGTGTGCGCCTTCCGCTCGTCGCGAACCAGGGCGAAGTGCCCGGCATTTAAATTTTTTACCAAAGGCAGTCGGCTCTTGGAACCGGCCTTCACATCGGCATAAAGTCCTTCAGCATCGGTCAAGAGCACGAGAAGATCCGCGTTAAAAAGTGATGCCAGCATGGAAGAAAGTTGATCGTTGTCGCCGAATTCGATTTCCTGCGTGCTGACCGTGTCGTTTTCATTCACGATCGGCACCACGCCGCGGCGCACGAGTTCCTCGAGCGTGTTGCGGGTGTTTTCAAACCGAGACTGACTCGCCAGGTCCTGCCAGGTGAGGAGCACCTGCGCGGGCACGAGCTTTTCCGCGCCAAAGGATTCCATGTACATCTGCATCAGCCGCGGCTGACCGATGGCGGCCAGCGCCTGCAGCTCCCGCATTTGAGTTGGCCGTTTTTTGATTTTTAAAAAGGACAGCGCGGTGCCGATGGCGCCGGAGCTGACCAAAATAATCTGAGTCCGGGGCGAGCGGCGCTTCAAGTAGGCCAATCCGGCCACCAACGCCCGCACCCGCGCGGAGGAGATAACGCCGCCCTGGGATAGAACGGAAGTCCCGACCTTGATCACAATTCTATGAGCGTTTTTTAAATATTTATGTCGCATCGATGATCCTTCGTGATCCCGGTTAAACCGTGAGCTTGCCCACCCGATTGAATATTTCCATTTTCAGCTTTTGAAGTCCCTCTCCGGTTGCGGCGGAAATCGGGTAGATGGGGACTTTGACCTTTTTTTTAAATTTGGCGAGATTGACCTTTGCCTCCGGCACATCCATTTTATTGGCCGCGATGATAAAAGGCCGTTTCTTAAAATCCGGTAGATAACTCGCCAGCTCCTTACGGATGACCCGGTAATCGTCCAACGGATCCCGCCCGTCCACGCCGGCCATGTCCACCAAGTGCAAAAACAACCGCGTACGCTCAATATGCCGCAAAAACTGATGGCCCAATCCCCGCCCCTCATGTGCGCCCTCGATCAGCCCCGGAATATCGGCCAAAACAATGGACCCGCCGTCACCGTCACTGATCACGCCCAATACCGGCGTCTTCGTTGTGAACGGAAAGGCCGCCACCCGCGACTTCGCGTTGGACACATGGCTGATGAAGGTCGACTTTCCGGCATTGGGACATCCCACGATGCCGACATCCGCCAGAACCTTCAGTTCCAAACGAATGGTTTTTTCCTCACCGGCATCCCCTCGCGTGGCGTCCGCGTGGCGATGGTTCCCCTTGCCACCCGCTCCGCCCTTTGCCGCCGTCACCCGGTCACCGACGTTGACCAAATCCGCCAGCAAATACCCTTCCGGCTCTTCAAAAACCTGCGTGCCTGCCGGCACCCGAATGATCATGTCATCCGCGACTTTTCCCGTCATGTTGCTGGGTCCGCCGTGCTTGCCGTGCAGCGCCTTAAAGGTCTTCTTCATTTGAACGTCGAGCAGGGTGCGCACATCGGCATGCGCTTCCACAATGATCGATCCGCCCTGGCCCGCGTCGCCGCCGACCGCCCTCAAATGATGCACATTGCGGCCCGGAGTGTAGGCGTTGCAGCCGTTCCCGCCGGATCCGGCAAAACAAAAAATCACGGCATGGTCAACGAACATGGAGAACTCCTTAGTGCAATTCGGTCATGAGTGGGCTAAAAAAGAAAAACCCGCGCTAAACAGCGCGGGTTGAGATAAATCAAAAGCACCCGCAGCGGTTAAGCCGGCAGAATGCTGACAATCTTTTTATGGCGAAATTGAACGAAGCCGTCTTTCAGCGCGAACAGCGTAAAATCTTTGCCAGTCCCGACATTCAATCCGGCCTTGAATTGTCCGCCGATCTGACGCACGATGATGCTGCCGGCGGTCACTTTTTCTCCGCCGAATTCTTTGACGCCAAGGCGCTGGCTGTTCGAGTCGCGGCCGTTGCGTGAGGTGCCTTGGCCTTTTTTATGTGCCATGAGAGGTGTTCCTTAATTTAGACGACGACCGACTTGACCAATATTCGGGTCAAGGACTGCCGGTGGCCGATCTTGGTCTTGGCTCCGCCTTCGCGGCGGATGTACTTGAACGAAATTACTTTTTTGTCGCGGTAGGTTTTGACGATCTCGGCTTCGACATAGGCGCCCTTCACATAGGGCCGGCCCACAATGATCTTGCCTTCGTTCGAAACCAACAGGACTTTATCAAGCTTGACGGTCGCTCCGTCCTTCAATTCGAGCTTTTCAATATCCAGCTGCTTGCCTTTTTCGGCAAGAATCTGCTTTCCACCGGTCTGAACGATCGCGTAATTCATGAATCTCCTTAAAAATTAGAAGCGGTATTCTACCAAACGGTCTCGCGACCGTCAACCACCAGCAGGCGCCAAATATCCAAGAACCTTCTCAGCGCAACTTTTAGACGATGACATCCATCCAAGGCAGCCGGCGCTTGTCCATCACGCGCTTGAGGCGAATTTCTTCCGGCTGAAGGTTGGTGTCGACCATAACGCCGATTTTGCAGGCATGCTTTTTCTCAAAATCATTGAGCATCTGTTGACTCGACTTCAGAAGTACTTCGGCCACTTCG
>JAGVCY010000124.1 GCA_020058965.1 Candidatus Omnitrophota bacterium
AGCACCGCGTTGCGGTCCGCGCCCTGCAGCGTTCCGCGCAAGGTTTGTCCGCCCGCGTCCTTGGCAACATATTGAAAAGTAAGCATTTTCTTCGACCCTTATTTTATTTTCATCGGTTAATTATCGGCGGAGGTCACCCTCAGAACCTCCTCCGCCGTGGTGATCCCTTGAGCAAATTTGAGCAACGCGTCGGTGCGAAGCGTCAGCATTCCATTTTGAATCGCGTAATTTTTGAGCTCTTGCGCCGTGCAGTTTTTTTCGATCATCGCGCGCATGGTGTCGTCCAACAGCATCGTCTCCGCGATGGAGGTGCGCCCTTTGTAGCCGCTGCGGCCGCAACGCGCGCAGCCTTTTCCGCGTGAAAAATTTGGCTGCTTGATCAATGACGCGACCGTGGAGTCAAAGCCAAGTGTGAGAAGCTCATGCGGGCTGAATGACACGGGCTCCTTGCAGTGTTCGCAAATCTTGCGGCAAAGACGCTGAGCCGCCACGAGGGTCAAACTGGAGGATATTAAAAAACTTTCGACACCCATGTCCCGCATGCGGACGATGGCGCCGGGCGCGTCGTTGGTGTGAAGCGTCGAAAGCACGATCTGGCCTGTGAGGGCGGCCTTCACGGCGATGTCGGCCGTTTCGGCATCGCGGATTTCGCCGACCATGACCACATCCGGACTCTGGCGGAGGATGGCCCTCAGCGCGTTCGAAAAAGTCATTCCGATTTCGGCCCGCACCGGCACCTGCGTGATTCCGCCGACCTGATATTCGATCGGATCCTCAACGGTGATCAGGTTGCGTTCGGGCGTATTCAGCTCGGACAGAAGCGAATAAAGCGTCGTGGACTTACCGCTCCCCGTCGGACCGGTGACGATGATCATTCCATACGGCCGCTTCAACGCCGCCTTAAAATTCGTCATCGCGGTGTCCGAAAATCCAATTTCGGCCAGATTGACGCGGAGGTTGGCTTTATCCAGCGCCCGCATAACCACTTTTCCTCCCCAGTACAGAGGAAGGATGGACACGCGGTAATCCACTTCCTTGTCGCCGAAGCGCATCTTGAATCTACCGTCTTGGGGTATGCGGTTCTCGGTGATGTCCAAGTTCGAAATAATTTTAAGTCTGGCGAGCAACGCGTCCAGGTGCTTTTTGGGTAGCGTGAGGGATTCTATGAGATGGCCGTCCACGCGGTAGCGGACACGAATACGATTTTCATAGGGTTCGATGTGAATGTCGCTGGCACGCTTGTTGTAGGCGTCCATGAGGATCAAGTCGACAATTTTGACGATCGGAGCATCGGATTCATCTTCAGCGAATAAGACATCAGAAGCGGCCGACTCATCCATCTCCTCTCCGATGTATTCTTCGGGAGTGTCCGCCGCGACTTCCTTTTTAAGGTAGTTGCGGATGCGGTCCTCGGACAGGAGATCCAGGTTAATGGCCGCCTCACTGAGAGAGATGCGCTTCTTCTTGCTCAGAAGCTCGGCGTCCCGCAAGCCCTCCTCGGTGACGCCTTCTTTTTTGAGGAACTCGATTAGCGCTTCGTTTTCATTACTCATGTCGGCGTTCTCATTCGTCCTTTGTGGAGGCGCGCAGCGCCTCATCGATCGTTGTCAGCCCCAAAAGCGCTTTTTGGATCGCGTTCTCGCGCAGCGTGGCCATCCCCTCTTTTCGGGCCAATTGCTTGATCTCGGCTTCGGTGGCGCGCCGACAGATCAATTCCTTTAATGCCGGGCTCATCATCAAAATTTCCGCCACGCTCACGCGTCCCGAAAAACCTTTCATCTTGCACTCCGAGCATCCCTTCGCCTGATACCACACCGCTGCAGCGTCTTCTTTGAGTCCTAGCGCGGCCCACTGCTTGGAATCCAGCTTGTAGGGCTCTTTGCAGTGATCACAGAGCTTGCGCACCAACCGCTGAGACCCGATCATCACGACGGACGCGGTGATCAAAAAGGGTTCGATGCCCATATTCATGAGACGCGTGATGGAACCGGCGGCCGAATTGGTGTGAAGCGTTGAAAGCACCAAGTGACCGGTCAGCGCGGCCTTCACTCCGATGTCGAGCGTTTCGTGATCGCGGATCTCTCCGATGAGCACCACATCCGGGTCTTGGCGGAGAATGGACCGAAGCGCGGCCGAAAAGGTCAGACCCACTTCACTTTTTACATTTACCTGATTCACGCCGTCGATATGAAATTCAACGGGGTCCTCGACGGTGACCAGATTCCGTTCCATCGCGTCCACATGCTTTAAGATCGAATACAGTGTGGTGGTTTTGCCGGAACCCGTCGGCCCGCAGATCAGGATCATACCGTACGAACTGGCCGATGCTTTTTGAATTTTATTCAGACTTCCGTCATCAAAACCCAGCCCCGAGAGCTTGAGCTTCATTTGACCCGGATCCAGAATACGCAAACATGCTTTTTCGCCGAAATAGCTGGGAATGGTCGAGAGCCGGAACTCCACCCAGCGGTTGTCGCTGCGGATTTTGATGCGGCCGTCCTGAGG
>JAGVCY010000190.1 GCA_020058965.1 Candidatus Omnitrophota bacterium
CCTGATCCTGATCCTTAAATTCCGTCGCGTATTTTTCGAGCGTATCGATCGCGTCCGCGAGAAAAACTCCTATCGCCACATCGATGTTGTACAAAATCCCCGCCATCACGATCGCCGCGTCGTCCGATTGTCCGGGTCCGACCCGATGCCGAATGTAAAAGTACCGAACCAAGTCGCCCATGTCGGGATCGTGCTCATTCATAATGAGCCCCTGCCGAATGAAGTCCTCGATCTCGTGCTCATGCGGATCGTGCGCGAGATGCTCGCCGTCAAACCCCATGCTGGTCATCACATTGGCATTCACCAAATAAAGTTTTCCGCAGCCGATCTTCACATGGTACCGAGCTTCGGTTTCTTTGCGGACCTCGGCGTTGTCACGTAGACCCCCGAGATAAATCCCACGTAAAATGTCGCGTGGGTTCACATGCCGCTCCTTGAACATCTGGATTCCGAGAAAGGGTTCCCCTCGCGGCGTGACCAATCGGTCGCGCTTTTCGCCGCTCATCGTGGCGCGCACATAATCGATAATTTCGTTGATCAGCCCCTGACGGTACGCCTTGGTCTTAGCGGGATCGCGGTTGAGCGCCCGCACAATATCGTCAATGTTGGTGTTCACATAGGCGCGCTTGTTAAAAACACCCGCGCCGTTGTGCGCCCTGCCCTCGATCGATTGGACAAAAATCATGTCCGCGACTTCGTTGGAGGCAATGAGCTTTTCATGCGACCGTATCATCTCGAAGTCTTTGCGGATCAATTCGGGAGGGGCGATGTCCCTGCGGAAGTCGCGAGGGGTCGGTAGCGTCATTTATCGCCCTGAAGGTGTGAAGTCATTGGAAGCAAGTATACACCAGAGCAACTCGGTTAATCAAAAACACTCCCCGGTTTGATGGCGTGCCCGTTCACAAAATCCCGGTGATTCATTGGCCGTGAGCCTTCGGGCTGAACTTCCAGGACCCAGAGAGAGCCGGCTCCCGTCTTGACTCGTATCCCCCGCTCAGAGCTCACTTCCACAACCTCGCCCGGCCGACCCGCGTCAGACGGATCCGCTTCCGGTGTAGCTGAGGTCCCGGCCGTCGCCAACAAGGCTGATAGAATTTTTAAGCCCTTCCCCTTCCACTGAACCACGGTTCCAGGCCAAATCGCCAGTCCCCGCACGCGGTCATGAATTTTTTGCGCGGACCACGACCAGTCCAGGCGGGCATCTTCTTTTTTGAGCTTGGAGCAGTAGGTCGCCTTGGAGTGATCCTGAAGTATTCGGGTCGACCGACCCGACTCGATCAGGTCAAGCGTCCGAACGGTCATCCGCCCTCCTAATTTTGCCAGTCGATCGGTGAGTTCCCGCGCGTTTTCCTCCGGATCAACCGCGGCCGCCTCTTGAAGCAAAATATCGCCAGCATCCAGCGCCGCGGCCATCATCATGATCGTCATGCCGGTTTGCTTCTCACCATCCAAAAGCGCCTGAACCACGGGCGACGCGCCACGGTATTTGGGCAAAAGAGACGGATGAACATTGATACAGCCGCGCGGTGGAAGCGCCAAGACTTCCGTCGATAACAGCGCACCGTAAGAAGCCACCACAAAAACATCCGCGCCAACGGTCTTGAGCGCGGCGACCGACTCCGGCGCATTGAGCTTAAGCGGTGTCAAAACCGCGACGCCCTTCGCCTCCGCCCAAACCTTGATCGGCGAAGCGGTCATGATCTTCCCCCGCCCCTGCGGCTTATCAGGAGCCGTCACCACCGCCGCCAGGTTATGCCCGGACGCCGCAATCGCCTCCAACACCGGCAACCCAAATGTCCCCGACCCCATAAAAAGGATTTTCAATTAAAACCGCTGCTTATTTTTTTCTAATTTTTTAAAGATCATCCGACGCTTCCACCAACCTAGCCGATGCACGAAGACCATTCCATTCAGATGATCCACCTCGTGTTGAAAAATCCTGGCGAGAAGACCCTTAGCAGTAACCTCGACGATTTTCCCATCAAGGTTCATCGCCCGCAACGTGACTTCTCGGAACCGCGTCACCGGCTCATAGGCCTCGCGGACGCTCAAGCACCCTTCAAAGTCGCGGATCTCACCCGCGGTGTGAATGATCTCCGGATTGAAGTAAACCAGCTCCTTACCCTGAACACCATCCGCGCTCGCGACAAATATTTGTTTTGAAACACCCACCTGATTGGCCGCCAGTCCCACGCCGGATTCGGCGTGCATGGTTTCGATCATGTCGATGATGAAGGAACGCTCCCAATCGCCGACGGAAGCAACGGGCTGTGTTTTGTTGATGAGAACGGGGTTGGGATATTGAACGACTTTAAGCCGGGCCACCCACGCACTCCTTGAGTGTCGCGACTTCTTCGGCGCTCAGCGGGCGGAACTCTCCGGGCTTCAGACGCCCGAGCTTGAGCGGGCCGTATTCAAATCGATGGATTTCTTTGCAATGACGGCCGAGAATTTCCATCATTTTTCTAATTTGGCGGTTTTTCCCTTCGTGCAGAACCACTTCGTACGCAAACCCGGAACGGGCATGCGGGCCGTGGTCGATGATCTGACAGCTCGACGTTGTCTCGCCCTCGATCCGCAGGCCCTTCCTGAACTTGAGCAGCTGCTCGGGTCCGAGCGGGCCATCCGTGAGAACCGCATACCGTTTTTCAACTCCGCGGCTCGGATGCATGAGACCGTTCGCCAATTGACCGTCATTGGTCATGATCAAAAGTCCGGTTGAGTTACGATCCAATCGTCCGACCGGAAAAACCCTCGCCGCAACCTTGGTGAAAAAATCCGTCACCTTCTTCCGCCCCGCTTCGTCCGCCGCGGTCGTGATCACATTCGTCGGTTTGTAAAAAAGATAGTAGTGCAGCGCTTCCTTCTGAACCCGCTTGCCTTTGAACTCTACCTTGTCCTTGTCGGGATCCACCGGATGCCCCGGAGCTTTGACCACCACGCCGTTCACTTTTACAAGCCCCGTCTCAACAAACTCCGCGGACTTCCTGCGGCTCGCGATCCCCGCATCCGCCAAAAATGACTGCAATCTCATGATAAAAAATACCTTTGTAGACCGATAATGGATTTGGCGTCGCAAATTTGACCGCTGGCGAGCATCCGGCGTACCTCCGCATTGCCAAACTCACCAATGGTGATGTGTTCGTCGGGATCCGGATGGACCTGTCCCTTCGCTACGGCCGATAGCACAAATAAAAAAGTCTCTTCCTCGCTGCCGGCCGGCGCACCCAAAAAACTTCCCAAGCTTTTTACTTTTTTTGGTATCCAGCCGGTTTCTTCCTGACACTCGCGCACCGCACACGCCCGCGGAGTTTCGCCCGGATCGACGGTTCCGGCCGGGAGTTCCCACAGCGTGCGGTTGGCGCCGTAGCGGTACTGCCGAACCAGCACAAGCGTCTTGGAATCTTTGACCACGACCATCGCGCTCACGCGAGGCCGGCGCGTCCAGATTTTTTCGACGATACGGCCGTGGATCCGCGCTTCATCACGGATGACGGTCAGCCGCTTCGTGACCAGAAGTACCTTCCGCTTAACACAGGGGCGGGTGTCTTTACGCTTTTTCAATGAAAAACTAGGAAGCGTACTGAGTCAGTGCTTGAATCAGTTCCTTGCCTTTTTCAGACGCCTGAGCCGACTTTTTGAACAAAACAGAATCCGCCGTGTTGCCCGCTCCGTAATAGGAGGTGTTGGCGTCCTTTTCCTCGTTGATCACCATGCCGTCCATCGCGACGCCGGCAAATAGACCGCGCGACCGGGAGTAGGAATAAACGCTGGACTTCATCTGCCAATCGGTCTTGCCTTCCGCGTCGCGGCCCACGGGTCCGGCCGCGACCGAGGCGTCCACGCCGAGCGTGAACTTGTTTTCAAGAAGAGCCTTGACGCCGCGCTCATTCGAGATCACGAGCACCGCGTCCGATGCCTGGCCGCCGATCTGAAATCCAACACTCGCTCCGGAGATTCTAAAAAACGCGGGTGCGCTCCAGGTTCCGTCTTCGCCCTTCACCAGCACAACGCCGTTTCCGTACTGTCCGGCAACAACAAACCCCGCCTTGACCATGCTAGGAAATATCGCCACGGCCTTCGCGCTTTTGAGCAGACTCG
>JAGVCY010000166.1 GCA_020058965.1 Candidatus Omnitrophota bacterium
ATGGAAGTCGGCGCGGGCACTTTTCATCCGGCGACTTTTTTTGGCGCTCTGGGCCCCCACCCGGTCCGCACCGCCTATGTTCAGCCCTCGCGCCGCCCGACCGACGGCCGGTACGGCGACAACCCGCTGCGTGCCCAGCACTACTACCAGTACCAGGTCATTCTTAAGCCCGCCCCCGAAAACTGCCAGGACCTGTATCTGAACAGTCTGAAGACACTCGGGATTAACTTCAAAGAACATGATATTCGCTTCGTGCAGGACGATTGGGAATCGCCCACTCTCGGCGCGTCCGGCCTCGGCTGGGAGATCTGGATGGACTCGCTGGAAGTGACGCAATTCACCTATTTTCAAAAAGTCGGGGGATTTGAACTCAAGCCCATCACCTGTGAGCTGACCTACGGTCTCGAACGCATCTGCATGTTTCTGCAGGGAAAATACAATTTGTACGACCTGGACTGGGCCAAAGGCGTCAAATACGGCGACCTCCATCTCGCGCGCGAAAAGGAATACTGCAAATACAATTTTGAAAAAAGCGACATGAATTATTTGCATGCCTGCTTCGCCGCGCATGAAAAAGAATCCGAGCGCCTTCTCGGCGAAAAACTGCTCATCCCCGCGTATGAAGCGATGCTCAAGACCTCGCATTACTTCAACATGCTCGACGCCCGCAGCGCGATCAGCGTGACCGAGCGACCGACTTACATCGCGCGCGTGCGCCGGCTGGCACGTCTTTGCTCGGAACTCTGCATGGAGCGCCACGCGGAAGACGCTTCCAAGGTCGCCGCGGCAACATTAACCCCCGACGCCGTCGTCGCCCAAAAGTAATTTTATGAAAAAATCCTCCAAAGCAAAAAAAACCATTTCAAAAAAATCCTCCGTCGGGCCCTCAAAGCATCATCTGCTGCTGGAGATCGGCGTCGAAGAGCTTCCGGCCAATTATCTTTCGTACGGCGATCAGAATCATCAAGCCCTGTTTCGCGATGCGTTTTTGGCCGCGTTCGCGTCCATCAACGCGACCGCGTCGATGGCCATGGGAGACCTTCATATTTATCTCACGCCGCGCCGCATCACGGTCGACGCGCGGTTCAGCTTCGACCCTAAGCCGGTGAGCGAGGAAGTGTACGGTCCGCCCTCCGACCGCGCGTATCAGCCCGACGGAAAGCCGTCTCAAATGCTGGAAGGATTCATCCGGTCCAAGGGAGTCGCGGCGAAGGACATCGTCAAGCTCGACAACAAGGGCAAGCCCTGTGTCGGTTTTGTGCGCCTGTCGCAACCTCAGGCGCCCTCCAAGCTAGTCGCCGAGTGGGTCGCGGTTTTTGTGAAGCGACTGACATTTCCGAAGCTCATGTGGTGGGATGACTCGGGTTTTGTTTTTCCTCGGCCCGTGCGTACGCTTTTGTGCTTGTTGGACGACCGGCCGGGTGACTGCGGTCTCGGCACCATTCGCAACGCGACCAAAACTTCTATTTTTCGCAGCGGAACGCGTCAATCGTTTCCCGTTCGTACCGCCGCAGACTATTACGCGCTTCTCAAAAAGCACGGCGTGATCCTGGATCAAGAGCGGCGCCGCGCGCACGCAGAGGCCGAGATCAAAAAAATCACCTCCAAGTTTGGCGGGACGCCCGCCGCGCAGAGCGCGCTTTTGGAAGAAATCACCTATTTAACCGAGTGTCCGGTCGCGATTTCGGGCACTTTCGATATCGGCTTTGCCGAACTTCCCAAAGATGTGCTTCAGTCGGGGCTTTCGAAGAGCCAACGGCTTTTTAGCGTCTACGATAAAAACGGCCGTCATCTCCCGCATTACATCGGATTTTTGGACGGGGCGAGCCGGAATCCCAAGGCCGTCGTGCAGACCGTGAGCGCAATTCTCCGCGCCAAATTGCAGGACAGCCGCTTTTTCTTTGAAGAAGACCTTAAGTTGTACACGGCGCAAGGGGACTCCAAGCGCGCAGGGCTCGGCAAACTCCAGGAAGACCTAAAGAACCTTCAGTACTTGAAGGGCGCCGGGTCGATGGCGCAGAAACAGGAGCGTTTGCTCGCCGCGGCCCAAAGTCTGACGGAGCCCTGGGGCCTTGCTTCAGACCAGACTCAGACGGTTCGGCAGGCGATTCCGCTCCTTAAGGTGGATCTTCTCACGCAGATGGTTGGAGAATTTCCGGAACTGCAGGGAATCGCGGGTGGATTTTATCTCAAGGGCGCTGGTCTTCCGGCCGGGGTTGCTGTAGCCGTGAGTGAGCACTACCTGCCAACTTCGCCTGATTCCCAGCTACCAATTTCAACCGCGGGCGCGGTGCTTTCGATCCTCGACAAGGCGGACATCATCGCCATTTGTTTTGCGCTGAATAAATTGCCGACTTCAAGTCAGGACCCGTACGCGCTGAAGCGCGCGCTGGCCGGAATTCTGCGCACCGCCACTGCCAAAGGCCTCAAAGTCCAGTGGGACGCGCTGATGCGCGCATTGCTCACCGCGCTTAAGGAGCAAAAACTGGCCGAGGACTTCGATATCGAGGCGACGCTCAAAAAATTGCGCGGTTTCTACGCCGAGCGCACCCAGTACTTTTACGAAAACCAGGGCATCGATCGTGATATCGCCGAATCCGTGCTGGAAGTGCGAACCGGGGATATTCTGGATGTCGCCCGCCGCATTGAGGCCCTACGAAAGATGGCCGGCACCGAAGATTTTTCAAAAACGGTGAAGGTGCTGCAGCGCACGACGAACATTGTTCGCGGAACCAAGGAAAAAATCATCGGCGACCCCGAAGAACAGCTCTTGACCGAAGCCAGCGAGAAAGAGCTTTTTGTGGCGTGGACGGCCAAAAAGTCAGCCGTGGCCGAAGCGGTGGAATCCGGCGACGCCGAGCGGGCGCTGCGCTTGTACGCAGGGTCCTTTTTTGATATCCTGCACAGATTCTTTGATGAGGTTTTGGTCAATTCTGAGGATCCGGCCGTACGGATGAACCGTTTGCGGCTCGTGACCTCGGTGCGCGGTTTATTCGCGGATCATTTTGCGGATCTTTCGAAGATCAAAGCCCAGGATTCAAAGGGCCTGTAACTTTTTAATTTTAGCTTTAAAATTTTACGATCACCTAAAAGGAGAATCTTCCCTTGAAGTCAGCCACACTTAAAGCACGCATCGCGTCTTCCTCATCTCAAAACGGCAAGGCCCGGCCGGCCGCCAAAACCGCCTCAGGCAAGTATGTCTATTTCTTCGGCAAGGGCAAGGCCGACGGCAACGGCACGATGAAGGCCCTTCTCGGCGGCAAGGGCGCCAACCTCGCAGAAATGACACGCATCGGCCTTCCCGTCCCGTCCGGATTCACCATCTCCACCGAAGTTTGCACCTACTTTTACGACAACAAGCGCACGTATCCGAAAAGTCTTCAGGCTCAGATCGAAGAAGGCGTTCGCGGCATGGAAAAGATCATGGGATTCAAATTCGGTGACGGAAAAGCGTTTCCGCTGCTGGTCGCCGTCCGCTCCGGCGCGCGCGACTCGATGCCCGGCATGATGGACACGATTTTAAATCTCGGCTTGAACGACGAAACCGTCATCGCGCTCGAGAAGGCGACGAAGAACCCGCGCTTCGCGTGGGATTGTTACCGCCGGTTCATTCAGATGTACGGCGATGTCGTTCTCGGCGTACAAAAAGCCGCAGGCGAGGACAACGAGCCGTTCGAAACGCTCATCGAAGAATTCAAACACGGCAAATACCACTCGGATGTGGAAGACACGAAGCTCACCGCCCAGGACCTCAAGGAACTGACCGTCCGCTTTAAGGCGCTGGTCAAAAAGCGCACCGGTAAGGATTTTCCGTCCGATCCCTGGGAGCAGCTGCGCGGGGCCGTCGGCGCTGTGTTCGGATCCTGGATGAACGACCGCGCGATGGTGTATCGCCGCAAGTACGGCATTCCGCATGAGTGGGGCACCGCGGTCAATGTGCAATCCATGGTGTTCGGCAATACCGGCGAATCGTCCGGTTCCGGTGTCGCGTTTACGCGCAATCCGGCCAACGGCGAAAAGGAATTTTATGGCGAGTTTTTGATGAACGCCCAGGGTGAAGACGTCGTCGCCGGTGTGCGCACGCCCGATCCCGTGGCTGAACTCAAAAAGCGCAACCCGTCCCTATACGCCGAGCTCGACCGCATTCGGCTGGTTCTCGAAAAACACTTTAAGGATGTGCAGGACTTCGAGTTCACGATTCAGGATGGAAAAGTTTATATGCTCCAGACGCGTAACGGCAAGCGTACGGCCGCCGCCGCGCTCAAGTTCTCGATGGACATGTATAAAGAAAAGCTGATCGACTCGGCGACCGCCGTGCTTCGCAATCCGGC
>JAGVCY010000112.1 GCA_020058965.1 Candidatus Omnitrophota bacterium
CCGCCGCACCGCAAAAAACTCGAGTCGTACCTGAACCGTCTCACGGAAACGTCCTAGCGGCCGCATGGCACTTTTCCGCCGCCGGCCCACCCGGCAGAACCCCGACCCTCCCGCCGAAACCCATCAAAAAATCGACCGGCTTCACTTTTTGCGCCGATGCTCTCTGTTCGCGGCTCTTTCCGAATGGGAGCTGCAATCCATTGCCAAGCTTACTCGCTTGGTGGAGGTGAAGCGCGAAGAGATCGTTTCGCGCGCCGGCGAACCGGCCAGCGCGTTTCATATCGTTCTTTCGGGTAAATTTGAAGTATTCACCGGTGAGGGCTCGCGCCGTCAAGTTCTGGCTTATTTGAAGCAGGGTTCCTATTTTGGCGAAATGTCGCTTATTGCCGACCAGCCCCACTCCGCGACCGTGGCCGCGCGGTCCGACAGTCTGGTGCTCGAAATATCCAAAGAGAACTTCAAACATATTGTCCAAAACAATGCGGCGGTATCGCTCGAAATAAGCCGCGCGCTTTCGCGCCGTCTCAAAGAAGAAAACGAACGATCGGTGGGGGGCGGCCGAACCCTGCTCCGGACGGACATCATCGGAGTTCAGAGCACTCACCACGACCCCGAGCAGACATCCTTCAGCGTGAATCTGGCAGTTTCGCTGCACCGAGAAACCGGTCAAAGCATCTGCCTGGTGGACATGAGCCCGACCGGACGGGCAATTTCGGACCGGCTCAACATCACGCCCCAGCTCCCGCGGCAGTATTTTACGGAACTTGGCGAAGATCTTGAACGCACTTTGAAGGATCACCTGGTGGTCCATGAAACGGGTGTCAAAATTCTTAACCTGGCCTCGCGCGAACCCGACACCTACCATCCCGAATTTGTGACCCATTTAATGAATCGCCTGGCGGTGGATTTTAGGTTTGTCGTGGTTGATTTTCCCGAAGTTATTGATGATGCGGTGCTCAAGATCATGACTCATTGCGAACACTTGTTCATCATCACGAGCAATCAGATGCATGCCGCCACGGAAGTACGCGAAATTTTGGCCGAATTGGATAAAACCCCCGCCGCATCGGAAGGTAAGATCAAAGTGGTGGTGAGCGAACAGGCGATGGGGTTTGCACTCACGCCGGATCTCCGGCGGGAACTTTTTGAGGACAAGGAGTGCTTCATGCTCCCGAAATCCGGCTACACCAGTGAGGAGCTGCGGGACAAGATCATCGTGGTTTCGGATCCGGAATCCGACTATGCCCGCCGCGTGCGGCATCTGGCACGGAAAGTTTCAAATAATCTGGTCGGACTTGCGCTTGGCAGCGGTGCCGCGCTCGGATTTTCACATATCGGTGTGCTCAAAGTCCTGGAGCGTGAAAAAATTCCGATCGATATGATCGCCGGCTCCAGCATGGGGGCCTTGGTGGCGTCTTTTTATGCGATAGGAAAATCGTCCGAGGAGATGGAAGCCATCGCGGCTGCGATGTCACCGGCTAAACTGGCGGCTTTGGCGGACATTTCAATTTTTCCGATCAAAGGTCTGATCAAGGGACATCGACTTGCTCGTTATCTGAGCCGCGAACTCGGCCATGCAACCTTTGAACAAACGCGGACGCCGCTTATTATCGTCGGAGCCAACATTCACGACCGTCGGATCCGGAGCATTAACTCCGGGCCCATCATTGAGGCGTTGATGGCGTCGATCGCGATTCCGGGGATCATCAGACCGGTGAAGATCGACGGCGAAACATTGATCGACGGCGGTATCTTGGATCCGCTGCCGGTGCGGCCGCTTCAGGAAGCCGGGGTGGACAAGATCATCGCGGTGGATGTGCTGCCGACACCCGAGGACATCCGTGAGCGCCGGCGGTTTTTACAGCTCTTAGGTCAGACGCGGGACTCGATGGTGGCCAAGAAAAACATTTTGACGCGCAGCGCGTATTGGGCAAAGAAAAAATTTGTCGGGGCATTTGACTCATTTTTTGTCGATATCGTTGTGAATTCGATGCAGGCCATGGAGCACGAAATTGCGAACGCGACCGCGTCGGACGCCGATGTGCTGATCCGGCCGAGCGTCCCTCAGATCCATTGGGCGGAATTTCATCGCTCCAAAGAGCTCATCATCAAGGGCGAAGAGGCCGCGCAGGCGATGATCCCCGAATTACGCGCGCTCGTGAAGCAGCAGAATCTTTAATCAACCGACCATTTAAACGGAGGGTATGGGATCATGGGTGCGCAGGTAACCGCTTTTCATTACACGCTGAAAGATAAAGAAGGTCGCACGCTCGATTCGTCCACGGGACAGGAACCGCTGGCATTTATTCATGGAGCGGGGCAGATCATACCGGGCTTGGAAAAGCGGATGGCCGGCCTGAAGACGGGAGATTCAAGATCATTTGTGATTCCGGCAGTTGAGGGCTACGGCGAACGCAACGAAGAATGGAAGATCTCGGCCAAGCGAAGTGATCTGCCGGGGAAGGCGAAGGTGGGGGATCGGTTTAAGGGCGGCGATGAGGACGATGCGCCGGTATTTGCGGTCATATCCATTGAGGGAGACGATGTCGTTCTGGACGCAAATCATCCGCTGGCCGGAATGGAGCTTCACTTTGATATTCAGATCACCGAAATGCGGGCCGCGACCGCGGAAGAAATCGAGCACGGCCATGTACACGACGGAAAATCGGATCACCACGGGCATTCGCATGAGGGGCATCACCACGGACATTCTCACTAGCAGTCTGCGTAAAGGGGTTTTTCAGCGGATTCCGGTGATTGCGGCAGCCGTATTTTTTTTAGCGGGCGGATGCCCCGCATCGGCCGCACCCGGCGAAGCGGCAGAATCACCATCGAAGGATTATTGGACGGCTTCTTCCCGCGCATTCAAAGCCCAGCTCCACGCGCTGGCGGCTCAAGCCCTGATGCTGCAGCTCAAATCCCCGCCACCCGCCCACGCCATGCCATTGGCCGATCGGCGCATGCTTCAGGACGCCAAGGCGCGCCTCTCCGACTCGCTGCGTTCGATCAATGCGCTTTTGTCGATGCTCGAAATAGCCGACCATTCGGATCGGGGAGACCGCGTCCGGCAGATACTGGCGCTCTGGCTTCAGAGCAGCCGGATCAGCTTGCAAGATAATTTAAAAAATGCCGGAAAAATGACCACCTCATCCTCTGTTAATTCGGACGCGGCGGCATTTATCGAAGAGCTCAAAATAATCTGGCAGCGCCTGGACAATGCTTACAGCCTACTTGAAGCACAGGTGGGGTGAGCGGGGTGGGGGAGCGCTTTAAGATCGGGATGGATCTGGGCGGAACCAAACTCGAGGGAGTTGTTTTAGATCCGGACGGCAAAGAAATATTTAGAAAACGAGTGAACACCGAAATCCATCTGGGATACAAGGCGCTTCTTGAAAGAATCCGGGGCCTGCATGAAGAGCTCGCTCGTGTCATAGCATCAACTCCCCACGCCATAGAGTCAGCCCCGGGGTTCACGCACACGCTTGGCATCGGAACGCCGGGAGCCATCTCGGCCCGAACCGGTCTTCTCAAAAATTCCAATTCTACCTGCCTCAACGGCCAGCCCCTACACAGCGACTTGCAAAAAATATTAGGCCGTCCGCTCGCGGTTGAGAACGATGCGAATTGTTTTGCGATGGCGGAAGGCCTGATGGGGGCGGGACGGGATCGGCGGGTGGTGTTTGGCGTGATCATGGGAACCGGCTGCGGGGGCGGCATTATGATCGATGGCCGCGTCCGCACGGGGCTTCAACGGATCGGCGGGGAATGGGGGCATATGTCGATCGATCCTCATGGGCCGGTTTGTTATTGTGGATCCCGCGGATGTGTCGAAACCTTTGTCAGCGGCGGCGGCCTTCAAAATCGGTATTTTGAAAAACACGGGATCCGGAAGGCGTTCCCTCAAATTGTCGCCGAATACCGCTCGGGCGATTCGTCGGCGGCCGCGTTTATGAGCGAATTTTTTGACCGTTTTGGCCGGGCGATCGCCAACCTCATTGCTATTCTGGACCCGGATGTGATCGTGCTTGGCGGCGGGCTTTCAGAAATCAATGAACTTTACACGGAAGGAGTTGAGGCGGTTAAAAAGTATATTTTTAGCGACTCACTCGAAACGCCAATTTTAAAAAATAAACTCGGAGACTCCGCCGGCGTGTTCGGCGCCGCACTGATCGGAATTTAGCAGTCTGCTGAAAACGCATCATCTGCGTCGTTGCTCGATCGCTCGCGTGGGATTACCACGCGTCGCTCCTCGCGCCTCGCACCTGATGCGTTTTGAGCAGACTGCGTGATAGGCTTTCAGGAGGCTGTTAGACTTGGAAGAGGCGGGGTGGCACTGAGGAGGCTTGGTTGCGGCGGACTTGGCGGGCGGGTTCTTCGTCGCAAACATAACCAAAAAATGCCGAATCCGAAGCGACCTTTTTGGAATCAAGAATGATTTGGTCCCATTTTGAAATCTCAAGTACGCGGCGAACGGAGAGGGGCGGATCGTAGACCGCGAGTTCAAATCCCGCTTTTTTAAGCTGTATCGCGTATTTGAGAATGGCGGTTAATCCCATGCTGGAAAGGTAGTCGACCCGGCCCAGATCCATCAGCAGATGTTCGGGCATCGGCTCAAACAGCGACTTTAACCGTATTTCAAAATCTTGTGCGGTGTTCGAGTCGAGGGGGCCCTGAATTCGCACGACAACGGTGTTGCGGTCCACACCGAGCCAGGAAACACGAAGGTCAGTCGGTCCGGGAATTTCTCTAAATTGGAATCGTTCCATGTGCGCCAGTATATCACGGAGTATTTATGGAATCAGTCTTTACAAAAATGTTAAACGGTCTCGAGCCGTGCGTGTGGGTGGGTCAGGACCAGGAGCACGCAGCCATCCTGGAGGCGCGCCCGCTTTTGCCGGGACACACCATTGTTTTTCCAAAAATTGCACCCGATGCGCTCTTTGATATGGATCCTGCCGCTTTGGCGGGTTTGATGAAATATTGTCAAGCCGTCGCCAGGGCCCTTAAAGCGGAGATTGCCTGCGAAAAAATCGGTGTTTTGGTTTATGGTATCCAAACCCGCCATGCCCATGTCCACCTGATCCCGCTTCAGGGCGATGCCGGCGAAATCAATCTCGACAAAATACGCCCCGCCGTGAGCACCGTCGACCTTGAGTCGATGGCCGCCCGTCTTCGCCCGCTGATCAAATAGCTCTAAAAATAATTCTGAAAACTAAACCGTTGCAAAAGTTGACTCTGTGATATACTACGCGGCCATGTCTACAGATAAACGCCGCGACGAAGTTCGCAACATCGCCATCATTGCACACGTTGACCATGGCAAGACCACGCTTGTCGATGCCTTGCTCAAGCAGACCAGCGCTTACACCTTTAAGGAAGGGGAGTCCACGATCATGGACTCCAACGACCTCGAACGAGAGCGCGGCATTACGATTTTTTCAAAAAATGCTTCTTTTATGTTCAAAGAAAAACGATTTAATATCGTCGATACACCAGGACACGCGGACTTCGGCAGCGAAGTTGAGCGCATTCTGAAAATGGTTGACGGTGTCCTGCTGCTCGTTGACGCGTTCGAAGGCCCGATGCCTCAGACAAAATTCGTGCTTAAAAAATCCCTCGAACGCGGTCTTCGTCCTATCCTGGTCGTCAATAAGGTGGACCGTCCCAACGCGCGGCCGCAGGAAGTAGTGGACTTGACCTTTGATTTGTTCGTTGAATTGGGCGCGACGGATGCACAGCTCGATTTTCCGATCGTGTTTGCTTCAGGCCGCGAGGGTTGGGCGACCCTGGATGTCGCGCACCCGGCAACGGACATGGAAGCTCTTTTGGACACCGTTATTCGTCATGTGCCTCCTCCTATCGCGGACCCGGGTTTGCCGTTTCAGATGCAGGCGATGATGCTGAGCTATGACGACTTCATCGGCCGCATCGCGACCGGGCGCGTGTATCACGGTCGTATTCGTAAAGGCGAGGCCATGGCGCTTGTTGCCGCGGACGGATCCATTACCAAGGGGCGCGCCACCAAGATTTTAAAATATCAGGGACTCAAAAAGATTGAAGCCGAAGAGGCGATCGCGGGCGACATCATTTCAATTTCGGGCATCGAGGCCGTTCGCGTTGGCGAAACGCTCTGCTCTGCGGAGTTTCCGGAAGCCATGCCGCTGATCAAAATTGACGAGCCGACGATTTCGATGAACTTTTCGCACAACACCAGCCCCTTCGCCGGTAAAGACGGAGGGAAGTTCCTGACTTCACGGCACATTCGCGAGCGCCTGGCGCATGAAGCCATGATGAATGTCGGTATGCGCGTGGAAGAGGCGGACGGCGGCGAGCGTTTTAAAGTTTCAGGCCGCGGCGAATTGCATTTGGCCATTCTGATCGAAACAATGCGGCGCGAAAGCTACGAGATCGAAGTGTCGCGTCCCGTGGTCATTTATAAGGAAATTGACGGCAAGAAGTGTGAGCCGATCGAAGAGCTCACGATCGAAATCGACCCCGAGTATCAGGGCGCGGTCATGCAAAACATGGGTGCCCGCCGCGCGGAGCTGCGGGTGATGAAGTCGAGCGCCGTTGGCACGCTGCGTATGGAGTTTTTGATCGCCGCGCGCGCGCTCATGGGATTCCGCAGCGAGTTCATGACAATGACCAAGGGCTCGGGCATCATGTACCAAAATTTTTATGATTATCAGCCCTTTCGCGGCGATCTGCCCACCCGCCAGTCCGGTGTGCAGATCGCGCAAGCCCCCGGGGTCGCACTGTCTTACTCGTTGAACGGTCTTCAAGCCCGCGGCGAACTGTTCATACAGCCGAACGACGAAGTTTACGAAGGAATGATCGTCGGCGCGAACAACAAGGGACCCGATCTGACCGTCAATGCCACCAAGGGCAAAAAACTTACCAACATGCGCGCGTCCGGCACCGACGACGCGATCACGCTCATAGCTCCACGCGAAATGACGCTGGAGTTTGCGCTCGAATTTATCGAGGATGATGAGCTGGTTGAAGTCACGCCCAAAGCGATCCGCCTGCGCAAACGCTACTTGACCGAGAACGACCGCAAGATTCTTTCCCGCCGAACCCCGGCAAAAGTTTAAAATATTTAGGATCCGGTCCGCAGACAGACTGATTTGTCTTCGCTGGACAGAGCCGCTCGCGCGCTGTCGGAGAC
>JAGVCY010000100.1 GCA_020058965.1 Candidatus Omnitrophota bacterium
CAATGAAATGGGTCGCGAAGGTCGTTTAAAGCGCGCATTTGCCCCTCTCAATGACAAATTTGACTTTTGCATTATCGACTGCCCACCATCACTTGGAATATTGACAATAAACGCGTTAACCGCTGCGCAGTCAGTACTTATACCAATTCAATGCGAGTATTACGCTCTCGAGGGCCTCAGTCAGCTTGTCAAAACGGTTGATTTGGTGCGCGATAATCTAAATTTAAACCTTCACATCGAAGGAATTTTGATGACTATGGCCGATGGCCGGACGAAATTGACCGAGCAAGTCATACAGGAAGTTCGGAAGCACTTTGGTGAAAAAGTCTACAATGCAGTAATTCCGAGGTCAGTTAAAATGAGCGAAGCGCCTGGTTTTGGGAAGCCGATTATGCGGTACGATAAGGACTCAGTTGCATCCAAAAAATACGAAGAATTCACAAAAGAATTTTTAGCAGCACAATATAAGTAGTTGTAAATAAACAAGTTAGGAGCGTTAATATGGAAAAAAGTGTGCTTGGCAGAGGTTTGTCGGCTCTGATTCCTGAAAGCGGTGGAGAGAAAGAACGGATACAATCCATCGAGCTAAATCGGCTTGAGGCATCGACCTTTCAGCCACGACTGTATTTTAGTGAAATACGGCTCAAGGAGCTTGCCGACTCTATTAAAGAGAAGGGTGTCATTCAGCCGATACTCGTGAGAGTTAAGGGAACGAAATTTGAAATCATTGCCGGGGAGCGAAGGTTTCGAGCCGCTAAGCTATTGGGGCTCAAAGAGATACCGGCAATTGTAAAGTCGGTTGATGACGCCAATGTCCTGGAGCTTTCCTTAATTGAGAATGTTCAACGCGAAGAGCTCAATCGAATCGAAGAAGCGAGGGCGTTTCGTCGCCTTTCCGAGGACTTCAGCTTAACTCAGGAGCAAATAGCCGGAAAAGTTTCGAAGGACCGTGCCACGATCGCGAATACGTTGCGGCTGTTGGAACTTCCGGCCAAGATACAGCAATATCTTGAAGAAAACATGATCACAATGGGTCATGCCAAGAGCTTGCTGATGTTGGCTGATGAGCGGGAACAGGTCCGGCTCTGTGACCGCATCATGAAAAAGGGCCTTTCGGTTCGGCAAGCGGAAAATATAGCGAGGACGTCAGGAACAAAAGGCGCTTCTGTAATACGCCGCAAAAAAGATATTCACCTGGCCGGCGTTGAAGAAAAGCTCCAGCATCGATTTGGAACTCGCGTGCGAATTCTCCAGGGGAAAAAGCGCGGCAAGATCGTGATCGAGTATTTTTCTCAGGAAGATTTAAATCGCGTTTTGGGGCTTTTGGACGCGACCGAATAAGATATTGAAAAAGTTGACCCAAATCGCTTAGAATAGTAGGTTATAGATAAATTGGACGCTAGCATCCCAACCGGGAGGAATAAGGAAGTTTATGTCGACTGATAAAAACGAAGCCACCCTGGTCATCATCAAGCCCGACGGGATAAAAAAATCCCTTACCGGGAATATTATTTCGCGTCTTTCCGAAACCAAGCTGCAAATCATCGCGGCGAAGATGACGACGATTTCCCGTGAGCGCGCGGAGGAGCACTATTCGCATCTGACCGAGAAACCGTTTTTTGAAGAGCTTGTGAAATACATGATGGGCGCGTATCACACGCGGCGTGTCATGGCGATGGTGTATTACGGACCCAACGCGATCTCCAAAATTCGGACGATTTGTGGCGCGACCAATCCCGAAGAAGCAGAGCCGACGACCATCCGCGGCAGCTACGGGCGCATCACGACGCGAGGGGTTTTTGAAAATGTTATTCACGCGTCCGAATCCGCGAAGGACGCCGAAAAGGAAATCAAGTTGTGGTTCGGTCCGGACGAGATCGCCGAAGTGAAGCTCTATCCGTCCAAAGAAACAACGGTCAAAACCAAGGTTCATATCTGGGCATAATCGCAAAGACCACGGTAAGGAGCATGACCGGATTCGGCAGCGCCGAATTCGAAATCCCCGCCGGGGCCGTTCACATCGAGATCAAGTCCACCAATCATCGGTACTTTGAATTTTCGTCCCGCTTGCCGCACGCGCTTTTGTTCCACGAAGAGGACATCCGCCGCATCACACAAAAAGCGGTCACACGCGGCAAAGTCCACGTCACCATCGCCGCGCCCGATCAGCTTGTGCGACGCGGCCGGCTCATGGTGGATGAGGAGTTGGCGAAGGAGTATCACAAAGTTTTTACGCGGTTGAATCACGCGCTGGGACTTGAAGAAAAAATCACGCTCCGCGATATCGCGCGGATGCCAGATGTGATCACCTCAACCGCGAAGTCGCAGGACCGGCATCGCGCTTGGAACGATCTGGCCCTCGCGCTCAAAAAATCAATCGAACGTTTGAACGCATCGAGAGAGGCGGAGGGGCGCCGCCTGGCGAAGGACTTGATAGCGCGGCTGCGGATGATCGAGCTGGCCGTCAAAAGGATCAAGCAACGCTCCGGGGAAGCGACGGAACTTTTTCGTCAACGCGCACAAAAAAAATGGTCGGTGGAAAAATCCGTTGAGGGCACGAGAGATCGACAGGACCGCCTGCAGCAGGATGTTGCGAGCTATGCCAAAAATACGGATGTGACCGAAGAACTTGTGCGATTAGCCAGCCACATAACGGCATTTCGTCAGACGCTCAAGGATGGCGGCGAGGTGGGACGCAAAATCGATTTTATCGCCCAGGAGATGGTGCGGGAGGCCAACACCACCGGGTCGAAGTGCAACGACTCGAGCATCGCGGCGGCCGTCATCGAGATCAAGACCGAGCTCGAAAAAATCCGCGAACAGTCGCAAAATTTGGAGTAACCATGCTAAAGGCGCCCCGCAATGACTAGGTTGGGGAATGTGTTTGTGATTTCGGCGCCGTCGGGCGGCGGGAAGACCACGCTGGCCGGGCAGATATTGAACGCGATGCCGGATGTGGAGCGGTCCGTTTCGATGACGACGCGGCCGCCGCGCGAGGGCGAGCGGGACGGACGCGATTACTTTTTTGTCAGCGAAAAAGCGTTTGAGGCGGTGCGGAAGAAAAAAGGGTTTTTGGAACACGCCAGGGTTTTTGGGCAGTCGTACGGAACGCCGAACGCTTTTGTCGACACGCAGCGGCGGCGCGGCAAGGATATTTTGCTTCTCATCGATGTTCAGGGAGCGCGGCAGGTGCAAAAGAATTTGAAAGACGCAATCCGGGTTTTTGTCATGCCGCCTTCGATGGAAGAATTGCGCCGGCGTCTCGAGAATCGTTCCACCGACGCGCCCGAAGAAATTCAGCGGCGCCTCAAGATCGCCAAGCGCGAAATGCGTGAAGCGGGCCAATTTGATTATGTGGTCGTCAATCTAGATCTGGCCAAAGCCGTGGACGAGCTCCGCGCGATCATCATCGCCGAGCGGCTTAAGGTGACGACGTCCCGCCGTCATCGCGAGGCCGCCGCAGGCGGCCGTGGCGATCTCCAAGAGTACCGATCCTCTGTAAGATTGCTTCGTCGGCGCGGAGGAGCCTCCCCGCAATGACGCGCAATTCCAAATTCACTATCGTTCTCGGTATTACGGGCTCCATTTCCGCGTACCGCGCATGCGACCTGATCCTCGATCTAAAGGAAAGCGGCGTGCGCGTGCTTCCCGTTTTGACGCGCGACGCGCAGCACTTCGTAACTCCGCTCGCGATCCAATCGCTTGCGGGCGAAGCGGCGCAGACCGATCTCATGCGGGTTGATGGAAATTTGAAGCCCATTCACATCGAGCTGGCGCGGCAAGCCGACTTGATCGTGGTGTGCCCGGCGTCGGCGGATATTTTGGCGCGGATGCGAATGGGGCTCACGGATGATCTGTTGAGCTGCACCCTGCTCGCGGCGCAATCGCCCGTGATCGTTGTGCCCGCGATGAATGACAAAATGTACGAACATCCCGCCACGCAAGAAAATCTCAAGGTGCTGCGCGACCGCGGCGTGCGCGTGATCGACCCGATCGAAGGAAAGCTGGTATGTTCCGACCACGCGATGGGGCACATTCAAGCGAACGATGTGATCCTCAAAGAAATTCTGCGGATTCTGTCCGAACGCCCCGCCCGAACTCAGTGAGTTATCTCACGCAGTCTGCTCAAAAAGTGTCAGTTGCGAGGCGCGAGGAGCGAAGCATACTCTTCGCGTATGTGAGCGACGAGCAACGACGCAAATGACGCTTTTTCAGCAGACTGCCAAGCTTCGAGTGCTCGTGACCTGCGGCCCGACACGCGAGCCGCTGGACCCGGTTCGATTTATTTCAAATCGCTCCACCGGAATACTCGGGATCGAACTGGCAAGGGCTTTTGCCGCGCGCGGGCATCAGGTCGTGCTGGCCGCGGGACCGATCGAGCTTCCGGCAACCCTGGGGCCAAGGGTGCGCGTCGAAAGATTCGAGACCGCCCGGGAGCTTCACCGACTTTGTCTAAAAAGCTTTTTTCAGTACGACGCGGTGTGCATGACCGCGGCGGTCGCCGACTTCCGACCCGCAGTGACAACCAAAAACAAAATTCATCGCGGCAGCGGGGCGCTTACGATACGGCTGGTCCCGAACCAAGATATTCTTGCGGATCTCGGGAGAAGGAAAAGAGCTGGGCAGGTGCTGATCGGGTTCTCGGTTGAATCCGAGGGCATTCAGCAGAATTCAAGAGCGAAGTTAGTCAAAAAAAATCTGGATTTACTTGCGGCGCAGGAAGTTGGAGCGCGGAAGCAGCCATTTGGTGGAGTTCTTATGAATTTGGCGCTGTTTAGCGGTGGCACCAAGCCGGAGCGCTTCAAGAGGATCGCGAAAAAGGCTTTTGCAGAGATTTTGGCGCGGAAGGCCGAAGGCATCCTATATAGGAAGCGAGCCGCCATCGGAGTATGACGGGGTTCAGATTGACCCACTTAGGGCCATCTGTTACATTGTCCCTCTTTAGACTGCACAGTCTGCTCAAAAAACCTCGGATGCGAGGCGCGACGGTGCGAAGCATACTCTTCATGTATGTGAGTGCCGTCGTAACGAAGCAGGCGAGGTTTTTTCAGCAGACTGTATTTACGGCGACGTAGCCAAGTGGTTAGGCAGCGGTCTGCAAAACCGTTTACGCCGGTTCAATTCCGGCCGTCGCCTCCACTTTTGCTTGCGGCAGAACCGTTTATACTTGCCGGGATGGCGGAACTGGAATACGCTTCAGACTTAAAATCTGACGGGCTTCGGCTCTTGTGGGTTCGAATCCCACTCCCGGCACGAGTTTGTGATTCGGGGTTTTGGGTTTTTGGGTTTTTGATTTTTTTGGGCAATTAGCTCAGTTGGTTAGAGCGTTTCCTTGACATGGAAAAGGTCACAGGTTCGAGTCCTGTATTGCCCACCAC
>JAGVCY010000104.1 GCA_020058965.1 Candidatus Omnitrophota bacterium
ATCACCGTCAGAGTGAGCACGGCCATCCAGCGCTTGAGCCGCCGGTCGGACCGTGCGCGTCGAACATCCTCAAGCGAACCCCAAAGCGGCACCGCCACCGCCAACCCGGCCACCGCGACGAACGAAAGCTGAAATGCCGGATCAAAGATTTCTTCAGGATTCACCAACAGCATCAGCGTTCCCGCCACACCCAGCGCCTGAAGCGCGGACGCGCGCGTCTTCAGAACACCCGCAAAGATCAGGCACGCGCCCATGATCACCGCCCGAACCACGGGAGAATTATTTCCGACCAGAACCGCGTATGCAATCAACAACAAGAGCACGCAGACCGACTTGTACGGATCCGGCACGCGCAAAAGCGCAAACAGCCTGAACAGCACCACCGCGACAAACCCGACATTAAATCCGCTGATCGCAAAAAGATGCAGGGTTCCGGTCGTGACCAACGCGCGCCTAAATTCGGGATCCAGCTCCGACCGTTCCCCGATAAAAATCGCCTTCGAAATATCCGCCGCGTCCGAACTCAAAGAAGCGTCCATCTGCCGCACCAGCCGCTCCCGCACGGCATACACCGCACCTCTCACGCCGCGTGTCGGGCCCAGCAGTCGAACTTCCTTCGCCTTGAGAAGCGCGTAGGTTCCCCGCGCCGTCAAAAAGCGCTTCCAATCAAACCCCGCCGGATTGGTCGCTCCCGGCGGCACACTCAAGACACCCGTGATCCACACGCGCTCGCCGTACGCCGGAAGAACTTGTAAATTCAATCCCGACACCCGCACGCTGCCGGGCAGTTTCCGCAAAGCACGCGCGGGCAAATCCGCTTCGTTGACTAGCGCCAGATCACCCATCAAAAAACAAAATTTAGCCCGGCCATACTCATCTGTCCACGCGGCGCGCCCTTCCGCCACCGTCCCTTCCAGAGTCACGCTCAGCCCGCCCTGGCGCGCCGCCGCCTCCTGCCAGCGGGCCTCAAGAACTTTATGCGGCGAAGAAGCCCCGAGCCCCCAACCCAGCGCAAGACAAGCCGCGAGCACACTCGCCGCATAAACACCGAACCACTCCCGCGTCTGCGGCCGCCCGCCGCAGAACCAGGCAAAGGCCAAAAATCCCACCCCGCAGCTCAAAGCGATCGCCGGACTCATGAACGCCGCGCCAAGCGGCGCCAACGCAAAAGCCGCCCACCGCCCCAGCGCGATTCCTATCGCGAGGACGAGGAAAAAAAAGAAGAAAAGGTGCTTCAAGCTAACTTATGTGGAGGAAGCCGCGGCGAGGGATGGGAGAGGTTTGAAGTAATGCGTGCGATCCGTGATGCCGGTTTTAAAAAATCCCATTTTCCGCTCATGGCATTTGTAGCAATCGCCGCAGTGCTGATACCCGCGCGGCGCCAGGCATGAAAAACTGTAATCGAACCCGATCTCGCGCATGTCATACACGATCTCATCGCGCGTACGCGTAATAAAGGGAGCGGTGATCGAAACGGGCTTCGAGAGCGTTTTGGAATACAGCTCTTCCACACGGCTCATGAGATCCGCGTTGCGTTCGGCCTCACCGCGGGGCTTGAGATACCCGACCGCCATCACCTCCGCGTCAAAAGCGATCGCCGTCAGCGCCGCGCGCGTGAGCAGCAGGGATTCGCGCTCAGGAAGCATGATGGATTGATACTGCTCCTTGCCGGACGGTGTCTTCATGCCCGTGTTGGACCAGTGCATGAGGTACACATCTTTAAGCGGCAGGTAGACGAACTGAAGCGGCTCGATATTTTCCTGCTTGCGGTAGCGCAAAAACTTCTTGAGCCAAAAAAGCTCGGCCTCTTCCCACCGGAAGCCGCTCAAAACAAAAACTGGCACGACCGTTCCATATTTTTTGGCGCACGCGTCCAGCAGCAGGTAGCTCGTGACGCCGCCCGAGATCAGGACGACACATTTTTGATTTTTGGGGGCTTTGGGGGCCGATTTGGCGGAACTCATTTGCATAACCTATAAAAACCCTCGTCCGTTGTCAAAGACAAAAACTTTTTCACGAATGGGTCTAGCGCGAGTAGCTCGCGTGCGAGGTCGGCGTTTCCCAAACGGTGACTTGTTTGACTGGAAGGCCGCTTTTTTGAGCATGGTCAAAGATAAGGCGCGCCAACGCTTCGGCGGTCGGATCGTCCGGCATCGAAAGGAACTTTTCGCCTTTTTTCGTGAGCAACTCCGTCATCGGGTCCTTCTCGTTCAGGATCATGCGGTGATCGAGCTCTTCGTCGATCCAGCTCTTCAGCGCCTTAGAAATAATATCAAAGTCGATGAGCATGCGGTTCTCGTTCAGCTCCGGACCTTCGCACACCACCTCCACCAGACCGTTATGGCCGTGGTAGCGCTCGCACTTGCCCTTGTGCTTGATCAGACGATGGCCGTAAGAAAATCCAAACTGCTTCGTGACCTGATACATGTTTTTGATACTCCCTAAATTGATCTAGATATTCTCTGACGCCAATTCCAGAATTTTTTCGATATCACCCGCGGACACACGGCTCAGCCGAATATTGTCCGGCATGATCAAAACGCTCGGTCCTCCAGCGCAGACATCCTGACAGCCCGTCCGACTCACGCGGATCTTCGCCGCGAGACCGCGCGCTTTAACGAGCTCTTTGAGCGCTTCGCGGATGCGCGTCCCCTCCGGCTGACAGCACGCCTCACCCGCGGCGCGTTCATTCTCGCAAACAAATATGTATTTCTTAAATTTGGAAGCGACTATTTCCATTTGATGCTGCATCCAACCGGTAAAGTCGAACTTGGCTTCGGCTCCCGCCCCTCAATCAGCGCGTTCAGCGCATTCCTTAGATCGCGCGTCTTCACCCGCTCCGGATGATCCCACGCATCATCGATCCGCCCGACATACCTCAGCGCTCTCTTTTCATCCAACACAAAAACATGCGGCGTATTCGTCGCCCCAAACGCCCGCGCCACCGCCTGATCCGCGTCATGCAGATAAGAAAAATTAAAGTGTTTTTCCTTCGCCCTCACCACCATCTTCTCAAACCCATCATCCGGATATTTCACCGAATCATTGGAATTGATCGCCACCACCCTCACGCCCTTCTCCGCATAATCCTTCTGAATCGCGATGATTCTATCTTCATACGCCACGACATACGGACAGTGGTTGCAGCTGAAGATTACTACAATGATCTTTTCTTTGAAATCTGCCAGCCCATAGTTTTTTCCATCCGCCGCCTTAAGCGGCCCATAGCTCTGCGCGATATTCCCTAATTGAAGCGCCATAATTTCTCCTTAAATTTGAGCGATTATATCACGCGTTTCCTCACTCTTCGCAGACCGGAGACCATGTCTCTACTACGGACGGAGCCGCTCGCGCGCTGTCTAGGACTAGGCGCGCTCGCTCCGACGCGCTCCTCGGCGGGGACGCCTCGTTCGCGCATAAGTCCTCCGTAGAGACA
>JAGVCY010000234.1 GCA_020058965.1 Candidatus Omnitrophota bacterium
CTGCACGCGCCGGCCAAGGCCGTCTCCGGTCAGATCCTCAACCTGGGATCCGGCAAGCATGTTTCCGTATTGGAGCTCGCTCAAAAAATCAAAAAAATAATGAACAGCGATTCGCCGATCGAGCTCATCGGCGATCGGCCGGGGCAGGTCTTTCGCCACACCTGCGACGCTTCACGCGCCAAAAAACTCATCGGCTGGAAACCCCGGACGGACTTCGAGACAGGGTTGAAGCAGACCATTGACTGGTACAGCCAGAATGAAGCCTGGTGGAAATCGCAAGTATGGCTGCGTCATGTGCCGGTCATCGACGCTTCCGGCCGCAAGGCAATGCATTAATGTCGTCCCGGATGCCGCGTCCGATACCATTTTTCGTTCATCAGCTGGGCAAACGGGAGCTCGCGTCGTTCACCAAAACGCTCGCAGGTCCCATTCTGACGACGGGTCAAACCGTTTCGGAATTTGAATCCAAATTTTCAAAATGGCTTGGGCTCAAGCATTGCGTTGGCGTCACGAGTTGCACCGGAGGACTTCACATCGCCCTCGAAGCGCTCGGTGTCGGACGCGACGATGAAGTGATCACCACGCCCTTCACCTTCATCGCGACAGCGACCGCGATCGAACAGGCCGGCGCGAAGCCGGTTTTTGTCGATGTCGAGCCGGAGACGGGAAACTTGGATGTTCGAAAAGTCGCCGCCGCCGTCACGCGCAAAACCAAGGCGGTGATCCCCGTGCATCTCTACGGGCAGATGTGCGACATGAGAGGGTTGAGCCGGGTTGCCCGCAAACATCGGTTGTTTATCGTAGAAGACGCGGCCCACTGCGTTGAAGGGGAGCGGGACGGCGTCCGGCCAGGGCAACTTTCGGACGCGGTGTGCTTTAGTTTTTATGCCACCAAAAATATGACCTGCGGCGAAGGGGGAGCGGTCGCGGTGAATGATCCGGATCTTTACGCCCGGCTCAAGCTTTTGCGCCACCACGGGATGAACAAGACCGCCGCCGACCGCCAGAAGGAAGGGTACAGTCATTGGGACATGGTGACCTTCGGCTGGAAGTACAACATGGACAATTTGCAGGCAGCGCTGCTGTTGCCTCAGCTCGAAAGACTTTGGAAAACTCATCGCGAACGGCAGCGGCTCGCGCGCAATTACTTTGAACTGCTCCGAGATATGCCGGGTGTTCGTTTTGCGGGACTCGTTCCGCACGCGCGGCACGCCTGGCACCTGTTCGTGATCCGGGTCGACGCCGCGGTGAGAGACCGCATCATCCACGATTTGAATGTCCGCGGAATCGGAACCGTCGTCAATTACCGCCCGGTCCATCAAACGACTTACTTCAGTAAAAAATATCATTTAAAGCCCGGCGCGTTTCCGATCTCGGAGCTTTTGGGTTCAGAAGTTATTTCGCTGCCATTTTTTCCCTCAATGAAAACATCGGACCAAGCCACGGTCGCCCGGTCGCTGCGAAAAATTATGGCGCAGTTGCACCCAAAAATTTAATCCTGATGTCAGATCTCCCGATCGGAGTCCAATCGCTCGTCCGTATCCTCTACGGCTCGGTGATGTGCTGTTGGATGATTTCGCTCTGGCGCAATCGGCGCCGACTGCTCGTGTCCGAACGCTGGGGCGGCTACATCGAATTCTCCCCTGCAGGTGACCGTATTCATAATCCAGCTGTTTCCATAGCGCTGCTCGCGGCGTGGACGGTCTCGGCGGCCTGCTTGGCCTTCGGCGTGTTTACGATTTGGGCGGCCGCGCTGAACGCGATCCTCTGCCGCCATTACTTCATAGGATTGCGCTGGAAATCGCTCGCCCGCGGATGCGGCGCGCCGGGATTTATCGCCAATTGGCTGGCGGTCGCGGTTTTTCTGCTGGAACTCACTGCGTTTGCCGGCATACTCCCGGAGCTCCGGCTCAGCGCTGTCCGGATGTTGCGCGTGGACTTTGCCCTGATCTTTCTTTCCGCGGGATTTTACAAGTACTTCGGCGGATACAAATCTGGGTCCGGAATGGAATACGGGATGGCCAATCCGATGTGGGGGTATTGGTCCGCGTATTTCTCAAAAATTGCTCCGGGGAGTTTATTGTTCAAAGTTCTGAACTTTTTTGCCTGGTTTTTTGAAATCGTTGCCGCGGTGCTGATGTTGATTCCCGCTCTCATGGGGTGGGGAGGGCTGCTTTTTTCGGCCATGTTTGTATTTATCCTGACTCAGATCCGTTTGGGGTTTTTATGTCACATGGCGATCCTGATCGGATGCGTCTATTCAACGCAGGGGGATGTTCTTTCGGGATGGTGCGTTTCTTTAGATGCGGCTCAGGTCCTGCCGGTGCCGGGCGCGGGGATTCAAATTCCGGTCTTATTTCAGAAGGCGTTGGCTTGGGCTCTCACGACGCACACTTTTTTAATTCCGATCTGCTTTGCGGGCCTCTGGTACAACCATTTGGGGCGGCGCCGGCTGCCCGGTTTTTTGCAAACCTGGCTGGACCGCTATACGAATTGGTTTGGGGTCATCATCTGGCGGGTTTTTTCAAGCGACCTGACGAGATTTAGGGTGACGATTTTTGCGGGGGCGAAGCGCGAAACATTGTCCCGAGTGTCCCGGTTTGGCGAGAGCGCGGAATTCGCGGGCGGACGCTATCAGCAGGTTTATGAGGCCATCACGGCGGTTTGTTTGTTCACGACGCTGAATTACTATCCCGATCGGAAGGACTTATTTCATACCAAGCTCCTTCGATATGCCAAGACCCTGGAATCCGAAGCGGGTTTTGTTCGTTTTGATATCGATGTGATCAACAAAGCATCCGATCGTTTTGTCCAAGAGCATGCGGCCAGCTACACCGTGGACCTTGCGTCCGGGTCGGTGATCGAGAACGAGCGGATTGCCGGTTGGTTCCATCCGGTCGGGCAGACGCTGGTGCACGCGGGCCAGCGACCGGGATCGTATGCTTCCTAAGGATAGCGATTCCCCGATAAAGCATCTGCCTCAAGCGAATCGTGCCCGTAAAGCGGCCGTAACGGCTTTGAGGTGGCTGGCGGCGGGAATCATTTTTTGGATCATCGCTCACCGTATCAGCTTTGACGAACTCATGAATTTAATTCATCGGTTGAGCTGGAAGTGGCTTCCCGCGGCTCTTTTATTGGAGGCGGCCCGCATCGCGACAGCCGGAGCCACTGCCCATCAGATTCTGCGGGCGTTTGGAAAAAGTTGTTCGTGGTTGGCCGTGGTCCGGGTGAATCTTCAGGCCGCTTTTTTTGGAGTGATCTCCGATTTGCTGGGCGCAGCCACCCGCTGGGGAGGGATGTCTCAGCGCCTGAAACTTCCGATCGCCCTGTCCGGAGCCGTGATGATCGTCGAAACCCTATTCGTTTGGATGGCCGCCTATGGTATCAATTGGGCGTTTTGGCCGTTCGCGCAATCGGTTTGGCAAAACTCCGAGGAATCGCGTTTTTATTTTTTGGGCCTGATCGGATTCGGTATTTTTCTTATTTTAATTTTGGCGGTGATCGGAGCCGCCGCGCTTCGCAAGCCGGTTTTTAAAATCCCGTCTCTGCAGGAATTGAGCCAATGTGTGCGTTCGGCGGATCCTGTCAGCCTACTGCGGGCCATGGCTTGGATTTTAATTCAATATTGCTGCTCGGCGTTATTTTTGGTGGTTTTGGCATCCGCCGTTGATTTGGATCTGAATTTTGGTCTGGCGATCTGGATATGCGGGTTTGCCAATGTGGTTCAGTCTCTACCAGGCGCGGTGTTCGGCTGGTCTCTGCGCGTCGGCGTGCTTGTTTTTCTCGCGCCACGGATCGGCGGATCGGCGGAGCAGGGAGCCTTGATCGGAGTGTTTTCGAGTATTATAAGTTTGACCGGTGTTTTGGCAGGTGCGGTTGACTATGTGGTTCTCAGTGCATCTACCGCCTCACGAAAAAGTGAGCCGTCATGAACCTGCTTGTTTTTTGTCACGAATATCCCCCTATCGGCGGAGGCGCTTCCAACGGACTTTATAATTTGGCCAGGTCGTGGGCGCAGCAGGGACATCAAGTTACGGTTGTCACCTCCGCTTTTAAAAACATACCATGCAACAGCGTTGAAGAGGGCATCCGCGTCGTGCGGTTAAATGTGGGCCGCCGCTTTGCGGATCACGGGAGGGTTCGTGAAATGCTGCGGTACATCCTTGCCGCCACGCTCAGAATCGCACGGTGGCGCCGCGAGTTCCGGCCCGACTTGACCGTGGCTTTTATGACCATCCCCGCCGGCCCTCCTGCGTGGGCGATGAAATTATTATTTGGAATTCCATATGCGGTTGAGCTGCGGGGCGGCGATGTGCCGGGGTTTGACCCCATCCGCTTGAAACGATTCCATCTGCTGACGCGGCCCGCCATCAAAGCTTTGTGGAAAAATGCCGCGGTTGTCATCTCCAACAGCAAAGGTCTACAGGATTTGGCCCGCCAATCGGCGCCTGTGCTTTGCAGTCAAGTAATTCCAAACGGTGTGGATCATCAATTCTTCACCCCCGTCGCAGGGGAAGCGAAGACCAAGTCCGGACAAAAAGTTCGGTTGATTTATGTGGGTAGACTCGCGGACAGTCAAAAAAAAGTATCCGAACTTATTGAAGTGCTGGGCGATATTTCCGGCGCCGAGCTTGTTTTGGCCGGTGATGGGATTGATCATCCCACGCTGGTCGCATTGGCCGGGCGTCTCGGATTATCTGATCGCGTCATTTTTAAAGGATGGCTCAGTAAACAGGAGCTGACCGTGGCGCTTGGTCAAGCAGATGTTTTTGTCAGCGCCTCCAGGTGGGAGGGGATGCCAAACGCGGTTTTGGAGGCCATGGCGAGCGGATTGCCTTTGGTGCTGACGCGCGGATCGGGTCACGATGACCTGATCACGGATGGAGTGAACGGTTTTTTGTTTGAGCCGGGCTCCAAGGAATCGCT
The DNA here is from genome assembly GCA_020058965.1 of Candidatus Omnitrophota bacterium. GTDB lineage: Bacteria > Omnitrophota > Gorgyraeia > 2-02-FULL-51-18 > JAGOUK01 > JAGOUK01. The sequence continues at coordinate 4,927 of JAGVCY010000234.1, forward strand.
GGCTGCAACACTTCAGAAATTAACCGAAAATCCCGGACTGCGGACGGATATGGGCACCGCCAGCCGCCGGATGGCGGTTGAGCGCTTTGGTTGGGAGCAGCTATCGAAGCTTCATTTGGAGTTGTATCTCAAAGCAGTGAACGATAAAAGGTCACAAAATTTATGTGCGGCATAGCCGGTTTTGCCGCACACCACGCGTCCGGTGTGTTGGAAGCCATGTTGGATAACCTTACGCATCGCGGGCCGGACGACAGGGGATCCTGTGAACCGGAGCGCGGCATTCGACTCGGCATGACGCGGTTGGCGATCATTGACCTCAAGACGGGTCATCAGCCTATGAGCGAGCCCGGCGGAGGAGTGACGCTGGTGTTTAACGGGGAAATTTACAACTACATCGAACTTCGAACCGCCTTTGAAAAAGAAGGCAGGGTGTTCCACACCAAAAGTGACACCGAAACCATCCTTCAGGCGTATCTCAAATATGGCGAAGATTTTGCCAATCACTTAAACGGAATGTTCGCGATCGCCATTTGGGATCCCTCCAAGAAAAAGCTGATCCTCACCCGCGACCGGTATGGAGTCAAACCTCTTTTTTATGCGCACCGAGGATCCGATCTGGCGTTCGCTTCCGAAATCAAGGGACTGAAGCCGGTACCTGATATTTCCTGGGATCGGGATCGGCAGGCGCTGTCGTATTATCTCTCCCTCCGTCATATTCCCGCGCCCTGGACGGCCTATGTGGGGGTGCGCGCGATGAAGCCCGGTGAGCAGATCATTTGGGAGAATGGCTGCGTCCGCCATCGCCAATGGTACGACCTGCCCCTGACCAGTCCCATGGCCGGCGAATCAGACGAATCCCGCTTGACGGATGAATTGGACGAATTGTTGCGTGACAGCGTTCGGATCCGGATGCGATCCGATGCGGCTTACGGCGCGTATCTATCCGGCGGCATCGATTCGTCGCTCATTACCGCGATGATGAGCGAATTTTCAAGCAAACCTGTGCAAACTTTTAATCTGACCTATGTCAATGCACCGAGCCACAAACGCGATGCGGAATTTGCACGCATGGTCGCGGCCCGTTATGGAACCGATCACCACGAATGGGCCATGGATTGGACGGATCTTAAAAATGATTTTGCCGCGGTCATGCGCCAGCTCGATCAACCGTTTGCAGGCGTCACCTCCTCGTATTGGCTTTCGAGACGGATGGCAGACCATGTCAAAGTGGCGCTTTCGGGCGACGGAGCGGACGAAGTGTTCGGATCCTACGGGCATCACCGGCTGGTGGTGACGCTGGAAGCGCTGCGTTTGGCGAAGCAGGAGGGCCGTGCCGCGCAGGAGAGTGATTACGGGTTTTTTGCGGGCCGCAAGGATTTTGTTGACCAGCAACGCGGACTCAAGCCGTCGGAGTGGCGGTTGGCTTACGCGGCTTTTACGGACGAGGAGCGCAAAAAATTGCTCACGGCCAAAGGCAGGGATTGTTTTGGCGGCCGGTCCGGTTCGGAATATCTCGAAAACGCTTTTTTGGAAGTGCCTAGTTCCCTTGATCCGCTGAACCGGATGCTTGCCGTGGATGTGAAGACGCTGCTGCCGAACGAAATTTTGTATTTTAACGATATTCTCTCAATGGCCCACGGCCTTGAGGTGCGCACGCCGTTCCTGGATTATCGCATTGTCGAATTTGGCTTCAGGGTTCCCGGAGCACTGAAGATTCGCGGAGGCGTGCTGAAGTATCTGCTTCGGAAAGTAGCCGCTCGCTACCTGCCTCAGGAGATTTTGGATCGTCCCAAAGAAGGATTTGTCCTGCCGAACAACTCGTGGCTGCGCGGGCCGATGAGGCATGAGCTGATCCGTAGAATTAACCCGGAAACGCTCGCGCAATCAGGCGTGTTTAATCTCGATACGGTGACCCGCTTGCTGGACCGGTTTATTCAGGGAGACGACTCTGTTACTTTTAAAGTTTGGACGCTGTTCGTGCTGCAGTTTTGGCTGGTCGACGAGTGGTCTTCTGCTTGACCCAAGTATCAATTTTGATGCGCTTTGTCTATAATCATCCAGGTACAATATTATATGAGCGCTGATCAAACCCCAGAACCCATGCTCAAGGAAGGCCAGTTCGGCTTGAGGCCGGAAGCGTCGGAATTTCCGATGATGGCCGTGCTGTCTTTTGTTTATCCCTGCAACGCGCTTTGTCCCCATTGTCCCTACACCAACTCGAATATCCGCAAAGAATATAAAGATGTTCCGTTTATGCCGGAGCACACCTTCAAAAAAATCGCGGACGAATGCGGCAAGTACGGAGCGATGCTGAGGATTTCGGGCGGCGGAGAGCCGATGATGCATCCGATCGGCACCGAACTTTTGGTGTATGCCAAAAAAGTAGGTTGCCGGGTTGGACTGATCACGAACGGCTCTAAATTTGATGAGGCGAATTCGCGCGCGCTGTTGACGGCACATTTGGACACCATTGAGTTCTCAGTGGATGCGGATAATCCGGAAGCTTATGGGATCGTCCGCAAGGGACTTAATTGGGAGACGCTGTTGGAAAACGCACGGCGCATGCTGAGGCTGAGAACCGAGCTGGGCAGTCAAACCAAGATCATCGCATCCGGCGTCAATCAAAAGGAAGTGGATATCGACCGGGTCGAAAAATACTGGGTGGAGAATATCGGAGTCGACACCTTCATAAAGCGGAAGTTTTTGACCTGGGGCGTTAACACCTCACTGGACGACTCACGCTCCGCCGACCCCGCACCCTACCTGAACACCGACGAAGTCCCTTGTCCGTTTATTTTTGAGCGATTGAACATCGACAGCCGCGGCAATGTCATGGTCTGCGGCTATGACATCGCGGCCAAGACCAGCATGGGCAATGTCCATGAACAGTCCATCCACGAGATTTGGCAGGGTGAAGGTTTTAAATACTATCGAACCATGCACCTGGCCAACAAAGGCAAGGACATCCCGATCTGCTCCACATGTCCCGATTGGAAGTACCGCTCCTGGGATCACAATTACTGGAAGGTTCTGCGGAATGCGGAGAAGAGTCGCCTCGGCAAAATGGGGCTTCTGAGCGAAAATGATGATTTTCAGGCTCAGGTGTCCCATTAACATTTTGATCCTGCTTCGCATCGGTTAGGGCTCTTCTTTAGCTTATGACTCACGAAGTGAATCGCGGGTACTTTGATTATGTGGTCAACCTGAAGAACAAGATTGGTTTGTATAAAAACGGCACCCGGCTGCTGCTCCTCCCAAGATTGCTTCTATTTCCCATCATCCTGCTTTACGCGGTCGCTCTATGGGCCGCACTAAGCGCGACCCGAAGATTGAGTTATCAGCGCCGGTTAAATGATGATGTTTTAAGCCGAGCCGAGGCCATGACGGCATTCGTCGAGCAATATCCTTTTCATTATTATCCGATTCTCGCGAAGGGGTATGAGCTGATGCTTCTGAGGGACCTGATGAAGCAGCATCAGGTAGATCCGTCAAATTTGGTGGAGTTTGCCGTCGGCGAGGCATCTCTTTCCCATCGGGTTTTTGAAGGTGTTCAAAGCGCCGTGATTGGCTGCGATTTAAACCCCTACAGCCTCCTCCAATGCAAAAAATACGCGCATTTTAAAGCCCTGGTCGTTGCGGATGTGACCGACCCGCCTTTGGTTCCGGGAACCGTCGACTGTTTGCTGAGCATGAACTTCATGCATCATGTTTCGCAAAAACGCGAAGTCTTGAGCCGGTGGTCGCTCGTTGCCGAGCGGGCTATCTTCAACGAAAATACCAATTTCTGGGCTTCGGCGTCCTGCTGGTCGAGCCTGTTGCGGATGCTCGGGTTAAAGCAAGCAGCGGCTCAGGCGGCAAAGGCTCAGGAGCTGGCCAGCCACCAATCCCTACTCGCCGAAGACGAGATCGACACGATGGTCTCCGAAAATTATTCCATTCTGGAAAGATTTAAGTTCATCGACCGGAGCACGATGCTGCTTTCAAATATATCTTCCTGGTTCATGATCGGGGTGTACGGTCCGCCGACACCCGAGGTGATAAAAAAAATATCCAAGCCGTTCCGGGAACTCGCCAAAGCGGTCACAAAAGAGCTTTATCTTTGGGATCAATCCAGGGACAGGAAGCATGATGTTTTTTTACTGTATTTTGGGAAAAGCATTCATTTCCGAAGACAGGAAGACGAGCCCCACTTTGTTCAGCCTGGCAAGTCTGGATCATTTTCGCTCGAGCAGGCCCGGCAAAAAAACCTGCCGTGCAAGGACGGTATGGTATTCCTTTTGGCCGATGAGCATCAATCGATATTCGGTGCTTATGACGCAAAAACCCGGGCGGAGGTGGCCCATCAGCACTTATAAAATGGATGCGTTAATGCCGGATCCCGCGCGGGTTCAGCCAACGGAACAACATCCGCATAAAAGCCGGGTACTTATTTTATTGGACTCCCTGGTCGGCGGCGGAACCCAGCAGGCGCTGTACGATTACCTGCGATTAGCGGATCGAAACCGGCTTCAGATTCGTGTCGTGGCTTTGACATCCGTGGGAGATGTGTTCGCGGCTCGCATGCGTGAATTTGTGGAAGTAGATTTTGTTCACGCGGGACCGAACAACGCAATGATTTTATTTCATCCGATCCTGTGGCTGAGGCTCAAAGGGTTGGTCGGCTCGTTTGACCCTCAAGTGCTTCACGCGCGGTTGGACGGCTCGTTATTTTTCGGTTCCATCCTTTCCAGTCTTTTGAAGATACCAAATTTTGTGTACACCATCGAAGCGTCCCAACAACAGGGAACACATCTGGGCACCCGCGCCGCTTCGTACCGCATGCTTCTGAAAACCGCGCGGGCAATTTTTACGAGTTATCCTGATGAATACCTGCGCATGAAGCTTCCGGCAGATCGGATGAAGCCCTACGAGCCATCGGTAGATTTGGATCATCAGGCGCTACGGCCATCATCCGTTCAATCCGAAGAAGATTTTGCCAGATCCAGGCCGGTGCTGGTCAGCGTTGGGCGGCTTCATCCGGATAAGGGCCATCAATACGCGATCCGCCTGATGTCCTTGATCCGTGAGTCCGTGCCAGGAGCCAGACTGTACATTTGTGGTGAGGGAAACTATCGGCCCGAGCTTGAACGCATGATTCGGCAGGAGAATCTGCAAGCGACGGTGACCCTGCTCGGATACACCGATAGTGTGGACTGGCTGTTGAAACGAGCGGATATTTTTTTAAGTTTGATGACCAACGAGCCGCTGAATCTGGCCGCCGCACGGGCGATGAAGTGGGGGCTTCCAGTGCTGTCCTTCGATACCGGGTTGACCGCGCATGTCCAAATTCGGGAAGGTGTGAACGGGTTTATGCTGCCCCTCCGCGATCTCCGCGACGCTCCGGCCAAGCTCAATCAGCTGATGGAACTATCCGACCGTTCGAAGATCAGCGCATCAGTCGCCTTGTTGAGCGCCCCGCAATTGGCGGAAAAGTATGACCATATGTATCGAGCGCTCAATCAAGCGCATCCCGTGGAGTCTTCCTCCGCCAACTTTGACTTTGGCGTCAATTGGGCGAGTTACTCCAAAAAAGTGATCAGTCCGGAGCGGTTGGACGCCGCCACCGCGTCGCTGGCGGAATTGGCGACCGTCGAACGGGTTAAAGGCCGTTCTTATTTGGATGTCGGCTGCGGAACCGGAATTTTTAGCATCGCGGCCGCGCGGCTCGGCGCGGAGCCCGTGCTCGGGATCGATGTGAACGCCACTTGCGTCGAAGTTTCCAGGGCCAATTCTCGGAATTTTGATTGCGGAGGCCGCGCGCCGCGGTTTGAGGAGATCAGTATTCTGGATACGGAGCGCGTTTCCC
>JAGVCY010000264.1 GCA_020058965.1 Candidatus Omnitrophota bacterium
CGGGCGGTTGCGCGCCCAAATATCCGACGCCCACCTTGAGCTCGTTCGGGCGCATGGGAAAGATCCATCCGTACCCGTTCGGCATCCACCCGCGGCCGAGAAAAAAAACCAATTCATCGGGACAAAATTGTTTCGCGTCCACCGATATCAAATACTCCAGTCCGACGCCTTCCTGAAAAACCGTTTTGCGCGGCTTGACCTGCCGCATCACGGTCCGCTTGTATCCCGTGGCATCCACCACCAGACGGGCTCGAACGGTTAGGGTCTCGGCGGTCGCGTTCGATCTTAACAAGATTTCGGAGACGGGGCCGGATACTCCACCGACCCGCTTCACGGTTTCAAAGGTGTGGTGCATCAACACCACCGCCCCGCGCTTCCGCGCTTCTTCGGCCAAAAATTCCCGAAGCCGGGCGAAGTCCAGCACCACGCCGAGCACGCGATCAGCTGCCCAGGAAGCAGATAGCGTCGGCCCTCCGATACGGAGCTTGCTCCACCGCGACCCGACTGTAGTTTCCGGAAGTCCGAATTCCTGCAGAATTTCTAGCGTCGAGCCCGCGCTCGAAAAATTATTTCGGTCAAAATCCTTATTTTGCTCCACAAGCAGTACCGATCGGCCGGACGCGGCCATCTCGCGTGCAAATTGTCCGCCCGCCGGCCCCGCCCCGATGATCACAACATCAAATGACTTCATGCTGGATTTAGCTTTTAACAAGGATGGGTTTTTTGACCAACACCAGGAACGCGGTCATCAAAATTGCCGCGGCCGTCGAGATGCCCGCGCTCACAAGAAACGCAGTCTTCGATCCGGCCCCCTGCCAAATCGCGCCGACGATCAGACTCGCGGGCAACGCCCCCATACCGCTGATGAAGTGATACCACCCAAAGGCCTGACCCTTTTCGTTGGGCTCCGCGTACTCAGCAAGGATCGCCCGCGACGTCGGGTCCGTAAAGGCATAAAAGAGCCCATACAATCCAAAAAGCGCCCACGCGTGCCAGGTCTCCGATGCCATCGCGAATCCCAAATACACCAGCGCGTAGACGACCCACCCCGCCAACAGCACTCTTCGACGGCCAATCGTATCGGCCAACATCCCGAACGGCATCGTCATCACCGTCATCACCCCGTTCATCAGGATCCAAATCATCGGCAGAAGCGCCGTCGGCACTCCGAGCTCCTTGGCACGCAAAAGTAAAAAAGCATCCGACGAGCAACTTAAGATAAAAATAAACAAAATACCCAAAAAGATTCGCAGTCTGCCTTTTGGAAATTTGAGGGGGGCGGGACAAGCGGGACCTGGGTGATCGGCGGGGCGGACCTCCCGGACTTTCCAGGCGATGAGCGCGACGGCCATGAAGGCCGGGATCGTCGCGATCCAAAAAAGTTTTCGCAGGTCCGTGATAAAAAATGTGAGAAGGACGGTCGCCAGAACGGGTCCGACGACGGCGCCGGCATGATCCATCGCCTGATGAAGACCGTAGGCCCTGCCGTGATCCTTGGGCTCGACGGAGTCGGCGATCAGCGCGTCACGGGGTGAAGAGCGGATCCCCTTTCCGATCCGGTCACAAAATCGGGAGATGAGCACCACCCACGGATGCCAGGCGATCGCGATGAACGGCTTGGTGAGCGATGACAACGAATAGCCAAAAAATACAAGCTTCGACCGATCACGGGTCCGGTCCGCCCAGACTCCCGACACCAGCTTGAAGATCGCCGCGGCTGATTCCGCAAGTCCCTCGACCAACCCCACAAACATCTGTCCCGCGCCAAGGTAGGTCGTCAAATAAACGGACAGCAGCGGATAAACCATATCCCCCGACACATCCGTCAAAAAGCTCACCACCCCCAAAATAACAACATTTGCGGGGATATTTTTAAAAATGAAATTGGTTTTTTTATCTGTCACGAGCGTTATTTTAGCAGACCATCCCGAGCGATAATTTTTTAAACGGAGTGCATGCTTTTTCTAAAAATCGCCAGGAGCGCCAGCGTCAGACCGAAGACGCAAACGAGGGCGGGGCCGGTGGGGAGGTCCAAAAAATACGATGCCGCGATTCCGAGCACGCTCACCAACGCCGCGACCAACCATCCGATGGCCAGCCGCGCCTTCATTGAGTCCGCGAACAGCACCGCGCACGCCGACGGAACGATCAGATACGCGAACACCACGAGCACACCCGCGATCTTGACCGAGCTCGTCACAACAACGCCGAAGCTCACATAAAACACAAAGTCCCACCAGCGGACATTCAGCGTCTTGAACGATTCTTCCGGCCGCTCGGTGATCAAAAAGAACTTTTTTCTCAAGAGCCAGTGAAGCGCTCCGACCGCGGCGTAAATCAGCGCGATTTTGATCACCTCCGCCGGAGTGACGAGCAGGAGGTTGCCGACCAGCGCTTCCCGCATGTGTTCGTCCCCCTCCCCGAACCGTCCCAGAATTAAAATCAAGAGCGCCGCCGAAACCGCATACACGATCCCGATCACGGCCTCCTGGGGAATCCTCTGCTTTTGATGCCGCGTGAGCGCGAAGATGGCCGCTCCGGCCACGGTGAACGCCAATGACAACCCGTAAGAAAACAGGCTCTCAGTCCCATACCCCATCACCAGTGCCATCACCGCTCCGAGCGCCGCGATTTGGGCCAGCGCCAGGTCGACGAAGATGACCTGGCGCCGGATAACATGAATCCCCAGATAGGCGTGAATGCCCGCCAAAATGAGGCAGGTTGCAAACGGCCACCCCATGAAACGCAGGAAATCCACCATACCTTTACTTTGCTCCTTCTACTTGAGCTCTTCGCTCAAGACCCTTAGGTTGTGTTCATGAAACGCAAACACATCATCCGTTCCGGGAAGTTCCCCGGCGTTCTGAAGCACGGTCACCGCCTTCGCGCCCGTTCGCTTCGCCAGCCCCTCAAGCGTCGCGCGTGAGTAGAATGTCGGAGATGTGATGACCTTGATCCCATTGGCCGGCAGGTATTCTTCCAGATACTGAAGGTGCTTGGGAGTCGGCGGAATGCCGGCCTTGGGCTCGATGAACACATCGGCCTTCAGTCCCGCAAAGTCCGCCAGGTACGCGATGTCGTCATGGTAGGAGACGATTTCTTTCCCGCGCAGTCCCGCCGCCATGACGCGCCATTCCGCCAACTTCGAGTCGAGTTCGGACAGGAACTTCGCGAGGTTGGCGTCGTATTCCGCCGCGCCCGTCGGGTCCGCCGACTTAAAATCTGCCGCTAGCGTTTCGGCCATCGGCCGCAAATGTTCCGGGTTCAGCGTGTAATGCGGATTTCCGTACGCGTGCAGATCACCCTCCGCGCGGTCCAGTCGCGCCGGGACCTTGAGCAGCGGAATGCCGCGCGAGAGATCCACATTCCGTTCACCGCCGCGAAAAAGTGCGCGTTTCCCCGCCGCTTCTAAGAGCGGATCCGCCCACGCTTCAAGGTCCAACCCCGTAAATATAAATAGATCCGCTTTCGAAACATTTCGCACATCCGATGGTTTGGGCTGGATGAAGTGAACATTGAACTTGGGCGAAGCCACATGCTTCACCTCCACCCGCTCCCCTCCGATCTTATTCGCCAGGTCCTCGAACAGAACCGTCGTCGTCACGACTTTTAATTTCGGCGGATCGGCGTGCGCGGGGGCGGGCGCGAACAGGGCCATGAGAGCCATGGCGAAAATCCCAATAAGCTTTTTCATAAATCCTCTTGGTTATCGTTTCCGCTTAGCTGATCTTGTGTTTATGTTCACCGATCGAAAAGGTGCCCTGGAGCATGAGCTGCCAGTCGCCATCCTCCCCGTCAACCGCCGTAAAATGCGTCAGCTGAGCCCTCCAGCGGGCAAATTCGCTCTGATGGAAAGTCAGATAACCGCTGTAAGCGACTTCCGCGATGTCGGGATTCAAAACGGCATTGTCCACCAGCTCGACATAATCGCCTCGAAAGCCGGCGCTCCACTGCGGATGGAATTTATAATCCGCCAAACCGTAAGCGCCCCACAGCGTCCCGTCGAGATCGTTTCGGTAGATCTCACCGGTCACTTCATCCACAACTTCATATTCGCTGTTTCTGCGGTTCTGGTGGAACACTTCTCCTTGAAGCTTGATCGCCCGGTCTTCGCTGACCCGGTTGATCCAGGTCAGGTCCGTGCCGATCACCGAGACCTCAAAGCTCGAG
>JAGVCY010000072.1 GCA_020058965.1 Candidatus Omnitrophota bacterium
GGTTCCGCGAGATCCCGACTCCTCCCTATGAGAAGTTCACTAAAAACTTGGTTCACGCCTGCCGGTTCATGCGCGGTTCACACCGAGGCGTAAAGTAGAGCATGAGCGCCCCGGCCAAAATTATTAAAGCGGATCTTGCGCGGCACTGGAAAGTGTCGCCCTCCTACGTCTCGAAATTGATTCGGACGAAAGGAATGCCTGAATTTGAAACGCTCGCCGCGGCAGACGAGTGGCGCTCGATATACGCCCCGACAAAACCTGCACTTGAGGTGGCGCGAACATCACCCGCACCACACGAAAAGCTGCCGCCGACCGGCGAAAATTCACCAACACCACCTTTGCCGTCCCCTCAGGTGCATCAGCCGACGTCACTGGAGGGGCTGTCGCAAAAAGACCTCGACGCGTTCTGCGTTATAGAGGGCACGTTTGAGGAAACGATGATCCGCCGTGCGCGGCGAAACGCGCTCATCGCCGGCGCGATGTGCGAGCGGTCAGTCGCACTCGGCCTCGTCTCTCATGTCGCGGTTTGGGGTGATCGCTTTAACGACCAGGCTGAGACCGCTCGCAAACTCACCGCCTCTTATCTCGACCTGCAGGAAAAGGCCAACGTCCTTGTCCCGATTGACACCGTGATGGATGTGATGGGCACCGAGCTTCAGCAGGTCCGGACAGTGCTCCAAAAGTTCGGCGGGCCGCTTTCTGTGAAGCTATTTCCGAACGACCCGTCGGCGGCTGCTTCCGCAAAAGCGCTGATCGATGCCGAGGTAGATAACCAGATTTTCCGTCAAATCGACCACGTCGAAAAACTATCCCTGGAGGTAGTCCGCGCATCATGATCGCCACCGTCGATCCTCTTGGTCTTTTCGGTCCTCCCGCAGTGGAGGGGATGCGTCGCTACGTCCGCGGCTTCTTTCGTTTTGAAGAGCGTCTCGCGCCTTCGCGTTGGTGTGAGCGGCACCTGCGTCTTCCTCCTGGCAAACAAGAGACGAAGCCCGGCGCCGTGAACTTTGCCGAGCGCCCCTTCCTTCGCGAGCCGCTCGACTCAATCGCTGATCCCACCGTGACCGATGAGGTGTTTGTAGGCCCTACACGCATCGGGAAAACATTTATTCTCCGCATGGCCGTCGGCTACACGATCGCCGGCGATCCGGCCTCTGCTATGTGGGTTGACTCTACTGTCGACAAAGGCCGCGACGTATCCCGTAAAGAGATACAGCCTCTCATCGAGTACAACGCGATCCTTCGCGATCGTAAGCCGAAAAACCGCCACAACTACTCGGACGCCCGCATGCTTTTCCCCGCGGCCGCGTTCACGATCGTCGGCGGAAACAGCGCCGCCGGCGTCGCCGGCGACACGGTCAAGCGGGTGTTTGGAAACGAACTCGATAAATGGTCCGGCGCCACCGAGAAGGAAGCGTCCGTCGCCGAGCTCGTTCGCCACCGCACGGAGTCTTTCGACGAAGAGCGAAAACACTTTTGGTCCTCCACGCCCACGCTTGAGGAAATGATCACGTGGACCTACTACCGCCGTGGCGATCAGCGCACGTGGCGCGCTATCTGCCCCGACTGTGGCGACGCTCAGGCGCTTGTTTGGGACCGTGTATGCTGGGCGGACGAGGCGCAGATCACCGATCACAAATGGGACCTCGCGCGCGTCAAAGAAACCGCCCGCTATCACTGCGTCCGCTGTGATTCCCCGTGGACGGATGAGATGCGCCTGGCCGCGATTCGCCACCCCTCCGCGCATTATCTCGCTACCGCGACCGGCGAGCCAGGCTGGCGCTCGCATCACGTCAACGGACTCTACGGCCCGCTAAAAACGAATAACGTCGGAGCTATCGCGGTGGCCTTCCTCTCCTCGCGCACGACCGGCTTTTTCACCGACCGGCAGGATTTCTGGAATTCTGTCATGGGCCTTCCGTGGAAGGACAACGTCGCCGATATCACCGTCGCCAAGTTCGCCGCACTCGAGCGCGAATATCAACGCGGGCAGGCCGGCCCGGAAGGATTCAAGCCTGACCTCCTCATCATCGAATTTGACGTCCAGTCGAATCGTATTCCGTACGTCGTTCGCACGTTTGCGTGGAGCGGTGAGTCGTACCTTGTCGATCACGGTGACGCTGCGACCTGGACTGATCTCGACAAAATCCAGGCTGAGTACTCACGGCTCGCCGGCACCTCCTACGTCATCGGAGACATCAACTACGAAGACCGCCGGGCAGAGACGCTTGAGCAGATTTACAGACGCCGGGATCGCGGCTGGTTCGGGGCCGAAGGCTTTGAAAAAACCTCGGAGCTTGTCCGCATCGAAAAGGCAAACGTGTTCGCTGGCGGCCGTGAAGTCGGTCGCCGCGAGGATGAGCATCACACCATTCAGAAACTCGTCATCTCCACCTACGACTTTAAGGTCGAGCTTGAGAAACGCCTCTCCGGCGCCGTCAAAAACTTCTTTTACTACCAGCTCCCGCTGGCGGCATCTGAAAGCGAGATCGAAGAGCAGCGCGAGTATTACAAGCAGCGCCTCGACGAACACCGCCGCCCGCGTAAGCGGCCCGTGGCCGGCAAGCCTGCCTTCGAATTCGTTTCGAAGACAAAAAATAATCACTTCAACGACTGCGAAGTTTATGGCCTCGCCCTTTTCTGGATCCTCCAGAAGCGCCGCGCATACGCCACGCGCAAAGGCCAGCCTGCCGACCGCCGCGTCGTCGAAGTCAAAACAAACTAACCATGTCCACTGCCACTCTCCAAAAATGCAGCTGCTGCAAAGCGGTCGATCTTGATCCGGCAAAAATCTTTTTTGACGCCGACCTCGAAACGCCGGTCTGCCGTGACTGCCGGACCCAGCTCCAATGGGCGCACGCGCGTCTGAAAGCCGCTGGTTTGCGAACCTGCACGAAAGCCAGGGGTAAATGATCTATTGGCGCAACGGTTCGGATCAGCCCCCGGAGCGGGGCTAAAGCCGCACCAACACTCTATGGAAAATCCAACTGAAAATGATCGCAAGCCGGACCATCGCGCCGGTTGTGATGTGGCCGATGGTTCGGTGTATCCGCTCCGCACACTGAAAGACATCTTCGACCTGCCGACGCACGAGCATATGGAGCGCTGCCTGGATGAGCTTAAGAAGGTCATGCTGGCCTCACGAGCAACAGCCGACCTCATGATGGGCCTCGCGGTAGAAAAA
>JAGVCY010000049.1 GCA_020058965.1 Candidatus Omnitrophota bacterium
CCTGCCGTCTACATCACAGCGCTTCTTGGCTACAACGCCTTCCTCGCCGCCCTTCAAGGCACTCCCGCAAACGTGGCTGCCTTTAAGCGCCTCTATGGAGTGGATGTCACGCTTGCGTTATCAGCAGCCGAGCAACAGATCCTTTACGGCATCATTGGCACCCCTGGATTCGTGCAAGCTAGCTTCATTACAGTTCTTCTCAAGGCCGACGGTCTCTACTTAGCGCTCCAAGCGGATAATGCCGCCCGTCTCATCTTCAACGGCCTTAAATCCGTTACGATTCCGGCCACGGGAGATCTGACACCTATCAATAATTCCGAACGCGGAGCGATCTTCGGAGTGGTGGGCGACACAGTCAACTACACGACTCCCGCTCTCTACATCACAGCCATCAAGGCCTACGACTCTCTTTTAACGGATCTAAAGATCCCGGCCAATCGCACCGCCTTCCTGCACCTTTACGGATTCAATCCCACAGGCGTTTTAACCGTCGCTCAGCAGCAGCTCATCTACGGCATCATCGGAGACACCGACATCGACGGAGTAGGACCTGACACGGCGTACAATAAGGCAGAATTTATTCGAGTTCTTGTATTGGCGGACCAATTGTTACAGTCGGTTCGAGCCGATGCGATTTTGAGGAAGGCATTTGACGATCTTTTCATTGCTGTTGCGCCAGATATGCAGCTTTCGATAACAGGCGCAAATGTTAATCTGAAGTTTGCAACTGTTGTAGATCAAATGTATCAAATTCAGTACACCAATAATATTACTAACTGGTTTAACGTGGGGGCTCCAATCGCCGGGACCGGGTCTTCGATCACTTATTCAGAACCACTCGTTGTTCCCAGCCGATTCTATCGATTGCTCCTCTTGAATGGGGCGATCACTGCCAGTCAGCGAGCTGTGTTGTTTGGAATTGCGGGTGCGACGGATAATCTCGCAACTCCAGCAGTAAATGAGTCTTTTGATCAGCCAATGTTCATCAATGCGCTACGCTCTACCTCAACGCTTCTTGATGAATTACGAGTCACCGCGCCCTCCGGCACGGCCTTTACCCATCTTTACGGAGAATCGATCCCTGTATCTGGCGTTCGTCCAAATGCTAATTTAAAAAATAAGTTGTTTGGAATTACCGGAGACCCCGACACCGACGGAGCGGGACCCGACACTGCTTACAACCAAGCGGCGTTCCTTACGATCCTCGCAAAAGCAGACGCCTTGTACCTTGCCTTGCAGGTCAGCCCCAGCGCATTAAATGCTTTCAACGCTTCAAGAAGCGTAAATCTTCCCGCTTCTGGCAATCTCTCAGCCTCCCAAGACTCTGAACGAAACGCCCTCTTCGGCGTGGTGGGCGACTCAGTCAACTACACGACTCCGGCTGTCTTCATAAGCACCCTTTTAAATTACAACGCCCTCATCTCAGCTTTAAACACGCCCGCAAACATCCTAAGCTTCACGCACCTTTACGGCTTCAATCCCACCGGTGTATTAACTGCATCCCAGCAGCAGCTGATCTACGGAATAACCGGAGACCCCGACACTGACGGAGCGGGTCCCGATACCGCCTACAGCCAGACGGCGTTCCTTGCGATTCTCGCAAAAGCAGATGCCTTGTACCTTGCGCTTCTGGCCGACAATTCGGCCCGGAGCATCTTCAACTCACTTAAGAGCGTCATCATCCCGTCATCCGGTAACCTGACACCAGCAAACATCGCCGAACGCATCGCGCTCTTCGGCGTGGTGGGCGACTCAGTCAACTACACGACTCCCGCCACATTCATCGCGATCATTAAGTCCTACAACGGGCTATTGACCGCATTGCAAAGCAGCACCATTAACAGCAATGCAATGAAAGCAATTTTTAATGTTGATATCACCGATGGAATATCCGGATCTGAGCAGGGAACTTTATTTGGAATTGTCGGAGACTCCGACACCGACGGAATAGGACCTGACACTGCCTACAATCAGGCCGAATTCTTGCGCTTACTTCCGTTGACTGCCGAACTTTTGGATGTGCTTCGCACGGATGCGGATGCGCGGGATTATTTTGAAAGCATTTATACTCCTTTGACAGTACCGGCCACGGGTCCGATTAGTGCCGATCTGCGCATCACGCTTTTTGGCGTGACAGGCGATCCCAACTACACCGTTGACAATTGGCGGACGATGATCGTAGCGGCATTTCAATTCCAAGCGGCTTTTGATGACCTGGACCCGCGGGATCCCGTAGATAACCAAATATTAGTGGAGGATGTGAATCCGATCTTGGCGCTTCATGAAGCGGAAATCAACGGCCGCCGGGTGAGACTAAATCTGGCGAATGGCATGCAATCTGATGATATACAGGTTATTGCGGCCCTTGGGCTGTTGAACAGGCCGGACCCTCTGGATCCCACAAAACAGGTTATTGTCACCGACCCTGCTGAAGTGCTCCAGCACATTATTGCCGCGTCAAAATTGTTCAAGGCATACAAGGCGCTTTCAGGAGCCCAAAAGGCCCAGATCAATCCGACGCTGGCACTTTACACCGGTACCTACACGAAGATTTATGGTGACCACGCTGAAACTGTCGGGATCAACTTTACGAATGGTTTGGACTACGCTGACCTGGCGGCAATCTTCCAAAGCGGAATTTTGTATCCAGGAGGCGTTTTGATGACAAATCCGGCCAAGGTCATTGAGTTTTTAACCGCGGCTGACGGCGTGGCGGATACGTACAAAAAGCAGACGGCAGCGAACAAAGCCCAGGCGGATTTGGCGCTCAAGTTGTATGTTCTTAAAAATCCTACTAGCGGCGCGGTTGTTGCGGAACTGAATCTTAGGGATGGGCTAAGCTTGAATGAGCTCGCGATCTTGGGAAATCCGGCATATGGTTTGATGTTCGGCGGAGACAGCGGAACGACGCTTAACAAGCCGGCGGATGTCGTCGAGTTTTTTGTATCTCTAGGAAAGTATTTCACCGCGTATCAAGAGGCGCTGACCGCTATCGATTCATTGCCGGCGACGGCATTCCCGGTCGGATGGTCAGTCGTCCAGAAAATCGCTGGAAAAAATAGGATCAAGGACATTCTGAACGGGATCCTCGCCTTGCACACATCCCAGGTTCCGGACACATCGACCGCGGATCCGAACGATATGAAGACGGTTGCCCTAAATTTTGCAGACGGCCTGCAGCTGAATGATGCAGCGGTTTTGGTCGACGAAGACTGGGGCCTTTTGTATGCCGGACCTAGTAAACCCCGCAGCGCAACCGCATCGTTTGCTTATTTCCGCACTGTGGCCAAATTTAAGTTCGCCTATGAAACGGTTATCGATCAGATCAACGCGTCGAATCTTACGGACGAAAAAAAGCAGAGGCAGATCGATAGCATTAACGACGAGCTCGGTCAGCGGGGAATTGACCTAACGGATGGGATCCAGGCGGATGACATGGACTCGTTCTCAAAGCCCGCGGTCAACAAAGGACTTATTTTTACCGCAGCCGGCGCGGCCAGAAACCCCTTTACGACCTTGAATGATTTCAAGACAGGCCGCATCGAAACTTTGTACAACTCCCTCCTCGCGACGCTAAAAAGCAGAGCCGCGAACCGTAATGCGGTCAAGGCCATGTTCAACATCAATTTAAGCGACGGCGTGTCGGGTGTCGAAGAATCCGCCTTGTACGCAGTCGTCGGCGACCCCAGATACAACAAGACCAACTTTCTTAGGGGTCTCGTCAAGTCCTCCACATTGCTGGGTAAATTACGGGCCAACGCGACTCTTCGCCAAGAATATCAAAACGCGTACCAAATCACGATTCCGCCAGCGGGCCAGCCGATCAGCGCGGCATTGCGCACGACCCTGTTCAACATCACCGGAGACCCCAAATTCGTCATGCCATAACGATGGCGTCTGCCGCACCGGTTGTGATACAATAAATCATGGCATTATGGAATCGTTCTTCCTACTTCATGATCGCTCGCATCATCCCCATCGTCCTTATTCTTTCCGCCGGTTTTTTTTGGAAATATGAAAAGCAAGTTCGAATTCAGGCGGAAAAGCGCCTGACAAGCGTCTCGGAACAGCTCAACCAAAGCCAAAAAGATTTAATGCTAGTTCGCCGCGAAGCGGATACCGCTATCGAGGAAAAGCGCTTTTTGATCCAACAGCTCGGGGATCGTGACGAGCATATCCGGCGTATGCTGGCCGAAATGATCAAGCTGCTTTCGGGTTCCGGTTCGGTGGATTTGGGAGAGGTTTTTGTCCGAACTCAAGCTCCGGGCGCCTGGGATGGCGTGCATAAAGAACTTCGGAACATCACCGCATCTGACCCTCTCTCGACGCTTCCAGTGGCTATGCCGTTGTCTCGCGGACTCGGCCAACTACAGGTCGAATCAAATCCTATAACCGCAATGCAGTCGCAATCGTCGCCGACCACACTTTTTGGTACCCCCTCCAAGATGGCTATCCAGCCGAACCCAGACGCGGCTCTTTTGGCCAACCGGTCCGCTCGACTTCTGACCGTGAACGCAAATCATCGCTTTGTGGTGATCGATCAAGGGCTGGAAAACGGGCTGAGGGAAAATATGACCTTTGACGCATTTTTTGGTGACCGTAAAATCGGCCGACTCCAGGTCGGCACCGTTTACGATCGCATCGCCACCGCTTCCATTCTTGATGGCCAAGTCACCCTCTTCAGAGAGGGTTCTCCGGTTCGCCTCGAACCTTCCCAAGCATAAGCCTTCTTCGTAGCGACAGCTATTTTTTATCCCAAAGCGAAGTATTCATAATATATGATTACTTATCGTTTATTATCAAAAACTACAATTAATATCTATTAACAGTCTATCCAATTTATTTTACTTGAGCTATAAGTACATTTTGAGCACTTTTTGGCGCTTTTATATTAGAAAATGGATTTTTTTTCCGTATAATAAGGGACTTTAGACGAGGAGCTCATGAACATCCAAGATAAAAAACCCCAATATTCCACCGAACCCAACGGCACCTTTGTCATTGACCACTACAATGAGGCAAAGCCGTTCAGCGATTTCTTACCAGGTGTCGCGGGCCCTTTTGGAATTCCGCTTTGGGCGTTTTATGTCAACCGCGGGCAGGGTATCGCAAGCTTTGGAGTGTCCGATAAAGACCATGCGATTCTCCAATTTTATCCGGCGAACCGTTCCTATGAATTCACGGCGCTCCGCGGATTCCGCACCTTCATCAAATCGGTGCAGCGCAAAGAAACCGCTTTTTACGAGCCGTTCCAGAGCACGCTGTATCAGCAAAAATATGACACTCGCCAAAGCATGCGCGTTCAGTCACACGGATTTGGCATCGAAGAAACCAATCAATCACTCGGCTTGAGTATCAAAGTCAGTTATTTTGGAGTGCCGGGAGAGCCGTTCGCGGCGCTGGCGCGCAAGGTGGTGATTCAGAATAAGGCGGCGGTTCCGGCGGAGATCGAAATTGCCGATGGTCTTCCGGCGGTGGTGCCGTTCGGGCTCAAGGAATTTTTTCTTAAGGACATGAGCCGCACGGTCGAGGCGTGGATCAAGTGCGAGCTTTTTGAGGGCAAGGATCCGGTGGCCCACTTCAAGCTCAAGGCCGACCCTGAAGACCGGCCCGAGTATCAGTCGGTGGACGGCACGCATTTTTACACATCCTTCGGCGAAAGTTCCAACCCCAAACAGCGCGGCAAAATACTTCAACCCGTGATCGCGGTCGATCCGGGCGTGATCTTCGGCACGCGGCTGGACTTCACCGAGCCGCAGGAATTTTTGAACCGCACGCCGTTCGCGCCGGAGCCGCAAGTATTGGAAAATAAGACGCCCTGCGCCTTCAGCTTGTACCGCGCGACGCTGGAGCCCGAAGAGACGGTGACGATTTATTCCTTGATCGGAGAGGCCGCCGAGGGAACCGCGTTTTCAAAGAGCTTGAGCCGGCTCCGTGATCCAAAATATTTTGCGGCCAAGGAGCGCGAGGCGCGCGAGGTCATTCAGCGGCTGCAGGATTCCATCACGACGGTGAGTTCGTCCGGCCGTTTTGACGAATATTGCAAACAGACTTTTTTGGACAATGTGCTGCGCGGGGGATTTCCGCATCGGATGACCGGTCCGCACGGGGACTTCGTGTTTCATATATATTCGCGCAAGCACGGCGATCTGGAGCGGGATTACAACCGGTTTGTCGTTCAGCCGACCTATTTCTCGCAAGGGGAAGGCAACTTCCGTGATGTGAATCAGAACCGCCGCAATGATGTGTGGTTCGAGCCCAAGGTGAAGGACCTCAATGTCCGGACTTTTTTTAATCTGATCCAGGCGGACGGGTTCAACCCGCTCGTGGTTGAACAGCTGGTGCTGGCGCTGGACTCGACCCGTAATTTTAGGAAGATAGCGGGGAAGGTCTTATCGGCGGCGGATTTGGCCGAGCTCGAAAAATTCCTTGCCGCGCCGCGAACTCCCGGCGAAATCGCAAAAAAACTCGAAAAACTTCCATCCGCAGCCAATCACCGCGACGCGGCGCTTTCGGCTATTTTTGCTTCGCTCAAGCGGATCGACACCGCGCGGCACGGCGAAGGTTTTTGGATCGATCACTGGACTTACAATCTGGATATCCTCGAGAGTTATCTGGCTGTTTATCCTGAAGAGTTTGAGAGCGCGCTCTGGCGCGACGCCAGCTACACC
>JAGVCY010000048.1 GCA_020058965.1 Candidatus Omnitrophota bacterium
GGGTGAATGCGGCCGGGCTCTGGAGGATGGGGATACGGCCGACCGATCGTATCGCGTCGTCGTTTGATTATTCGTTTTGGGTTTCGGGGCCGACGCTCAAGGCGGCGGTCGCGGAGCTCGGATGCTTTCATGTTGAGGCGGGCCGCATCAGTCCGGAGGAATTTTACGATCGGATCAAGCCGTACGGCTGCAATGTGATCGTGGCGGACCCCGGCTGGCTCGTTCGCTTGTCCGAGATCGCCGAGCGACGCGGTCCGTGGCTGGTAAAACTCATGATCGCCGGCGGCGAAAATCTCACCGAATCCTCCCGCCGGTATGTCGAGAGCGTCTGGCAGTGTAAGCTTCTCTTGTCCTACGGTCAAACGGAAGCATTCGGCTCCATCGGTATCGAATGCCACCGTCAGGACGGCTATCATCTCAACGATATGGACCTCTGGGCCGAAGTCGTCGACTGTGACGCGCAAGGGTACGGCGAACTCGTTTACACGACGCTCCGCCGCAACATCATGCCCTTCATCCGCTACCGTTCCGGCGACATCACTCGTCTCATCACTGAGCCATGCCCCTGCGGCACGCCCTCGTTCCGCCTGGCCAAGCTCCGCGGCCGCGCGGACGAACTTGTCGTGACCAGTGTCGGCAACATCGCCGCATGGATGGTTGAACCCGCGGTAGAAGCGCTCGCGCCCCGAGTAGGCGAATGGCAGCTGGCAGTCTTGAGCGGCAAAAACAAGGATTTGCTTGAACTTCGGATCGAGGTCGAAAACACCGCATCTCCAGGATCGGCGGCGGAGGCCCGATCGCGAGTCCTCGAAGCGATGAAGCACACCGAAATGCTCAACGCCGCCAATGGTATTGACCAGGGCCTCGCCGATCTTGAAGTAAAAATTTATCCCGCCAACGCCCTCAAGGGAGCCTCTCGCAAGCTCAAGCGCATCCTCGATCTGCGTAATTTTTCCGCTTCTTGAGGCGTACCCCCCGCATATGGTAAAGTATCGGCTCTTCACTCCCATAAGTTGAGGGTTTCCCCGAATGATTGACCGCTACAGCTTGCCCGAAATGAACGGTATTTGGACGGAAGAAAACCGCTTCCGCCGGATGCTGGATGTTGAGATCGCCGTCGTTCAGGCGATGGCCGACAAAGGGATCGTGCCCAAGGCCTCTGCCGCTCGGATCAAGCAAAAAGCTTCGTTCAAGCTCTCCGAGATCCACGAGATCGAAAAAGTGACCAAGCACGATGTGACCGCGTTTCTCAAGTCCGTCGGAAAGACCGTTGGACCCGACGCGCGCTTCATCCATATGGGCATCACCTCAAGCGATGTGCTCGACACCGCCGTTTCGCTTCAACTGGTGCAAAGCTTGGAGATCATCATTCGCAAAACCAAAGCCCTCCAGGCCGTTGTCAAAAAACTCGCCCTCAAGCACAAAATGACCCCGGCCATGGGCCGCACGCATGGCGTACACGCCGAACCAACCACCTTCGGCCTCAAGATCCTCCTATATTACCCGGAGCTCACCCGCAACCTTGAACGCCTGCAAGCTGCCAAGCGCGGTATCTCGGTCGGAAAGATCTCCGGCGCAGTCGGAACTTACGCTGGTCTTTCGCCTGACCTCGAAAAGCTCGCTCTAGGCAAGCTCGGTCTTACCGCCGCACCGATCTCGACGCAGGTGCTTCAGCGCGACCGGCACGCCGAAGTCATGGCGGCGCTGGCGATTTTGGCCGCGACGATGGAAAAATGCGCGATCGAGATCCGGCACCTCCAGCGCACCGAAGTGAGGGAAGTGGAAGAGAGTTTTTCGGAAGGGCAGACCGGTTCGTCCGCGATGCCGCATAAAAAAAACCCGGTCAACTGCGAGCGCGTGACGGGTCTCGCGCGCCTCGTGCGCGCCAATCTGCAGGCCGCGCTCGAAAATGTCGCCCTCTGGCACGAACGCGACATCAGCCATTCTTCGGTCGAACGCGTGATATTTCCGGACTCTTTTTTAGCCGCGGACTTCATGTTGAGTGAGATGGACCGCATTTTATCTAACCTCAAGGTGCACCCCGAGCGAATGATGCACAACATTTTGGCCAATCGCGGATTGTCGTTCTCTCAGCGCCTCCTGACCGCATCGATCAAGAAGGGGCTTGGCCGCTTCGAAGCGTACGAGATCGTTCAAAAGTTGGCTCTGCGCGTGTGGAATTCGACAAATGCGGGCGATAACCTCGAAACACTTTCGCGCGGCGACGAGCGGCTCAAAAAACTTTTCACGGACAATGAATTTAAAGAAATTTTTAACCTCAAGGCGTACCTCGAGCATGTGGACGCCATATTCACCAAGGCATTGCGGTAGGAGAATCCCATGAAAGCTAGAGTATTCGTGACGCTCAAAAAATCGGTGCTCGATCCGCAGGGGCTGGCGGTCAAGCAGGCGCTGGATCACATGAATGTTGTAGGTGTCCAAGATGTCCGCATCGGAAAAATGATCGAACTCACGCTCGACCCCGCCAAGCCCGCCGGCGAAAAAGAAATCAAAGACATGTGTGAGAAGCTCCTCGCCAACACCGTGATCGAAGATTACCGTTATGAGATTGAGCGTTAACCCCGGCTCACGGAGAGGAGAGGTCTTCTTCGGACGGAGCCGCTCGCGCGCTGTCAAAGACGAGGCGCGCTCGCTCCCATCTCCTTCTCGGTGGGGACGCCTCGTCGGAGATGAAGTCTTCCGAAGACCTCTCCTCTCCGTGAGCCGAGAGCATTCTCTATGAAAAAGATAAAATTCGGAGTGGTGGTGTTTCCGGGATCAAATTGCGATGAAGACTGTGTGTATGTTCTGCGGGATGTCGTTGGATGCGATGTCAAAAAAATATGGCACAAGGAAGCGTCGGCGGGGGATGTGGATGCGATTTGTCTACCGGGCGGGTTCAGTTACGGAGATTACTTGCGGACCGGGGCGATCGCGCGGTTTTCGCCGGTGATGAGGGATGTTGTGCGCTTCGCGAATTCCGGAAAGCCGGTGATCGGGATTTGCAACGGGTTTCAGATTTTGCTTGAGTCGGGGCTTTTGCCCGGCGCGATGCTCCGCAACCGCTCTCTCCTTTTTGAGTGCCGAACGGTGAATCTTAAAGTCGAGAACACGAACACCATTTTTACCAAAAAGTATCAGCCCAACCAGGTAGTTCGGATCCCAATCGCCCACGGAGAAGGAAACTACTTCGCGGAGCCCGATAC
>JAGVCY010000046.1 GCA_020058965.1 Candidatus Omnitrophota bacterium
AGTTAAAAAGCTTTCGGACTTCCTCAAAGCTCGGCGCGCGACGCCGGTCGCGGCAGAACTTTCGGATCTTTTGAAGCGCTTGATTCCAATCGACGCGTTGAGCCATAAACTGAATATATAGAACGATTGTTCTAATGTCAACCTGTCATCCTGAGCAAATCTGTCATCCTGAGCGCAGCGAAGGATCTAGATTCAATTTAGATCCTTCGCTGCGCTCAGGATGACGGGTTTTCCGCTCAGGATGACGGCAAGGGTTCGATGCAGTCGGGCGAATCGTTCGAGGGAGAATTCACCAGCGTCGAAACCGGATACGCTTCAAGCTCCGCATCGGGGTACGGTGTAAAAAAATCCGACAGACTTTTGGGATCGTAGCGGTTGTGATCGAGCCATTCGCCGATACGGTCTTTGGGGATGATGACCGGCATGCGGTCGTGAATGGGTTTCATGACGGCGTTCGGAGAAGTGGTGAGGATCGCGCAGGAGCGAATTTCGGTTCCGTCGGGACCGGTCCAATGCGACCACAGCCCGCCGAAGCCGAAGGGCTCGCGGGTTTTTAGGCGGATGCAATACGGCTGCTTGGCTTCGCCGGTGCGCCGCCACTCATAAAAACCGTCGGCGATGATGAGGCAGCGGCTGTTTTTGAACGGCCCCCGGAAGGAAGGTTTTTCAGCGACAGTCTCGGCCCGCGCGTTGATCATCCGCTCGCCGATCGACGGGTCTTTGGCCCAGACCGGCACAAGGCCCCAGGTGAACACATCAACGATCCGCGTCTGCCCCTGTGCGTACACGCCGAACACCGGTTGCGATGGCGCGATGTTGTACCGCGGAGCGCGGCCCGGAATCCGCCGAGGGTCCACCCCCAGCGCGGCCGCAATCATCTGGGGCGTGCTGATTTCTAAAAAGCGGCCGCACATAAAAAATCCCCCCGCTGCCGGATCGCGAACATTTGCAAAGCGATTAAATCGCCGCGCCGATCAGGTGGCCGACGCCGGCGGTGATGGCCATGGCCAGCGCGCCCCAAAAGGTCACGCGGAGACAGGATCTAAGGATGGAGGCGCCGGCGATTTTGGCGGCCACCGCGCCCATGGCCGCGAGAAGAACGAGTGAAGTCGCGGCGACCGTGGTCGGTAAAGTCACCGTAGGCAGCACAGCGACCAAGATCACCGGAACGGCGCCGCCCAGCGAAAACGACAGCGCCGAAAACAGCGCTGCCTGGATGGGTCGGGCGGACAGCGTGTCGGTAATCCCCAGCTCGTCCCGCAGATGCGCGCCCAAAGCATCGTGCGCCATGAGCTGTGCCGACACCTCCTTGGCGAGATCCGGTGTCAGCCCGCGCTTGATGTAAATATCCGCCAATTCTTTGCGTTCGGAAGCAAGATCCGTCAACAATTCCACACGCTCACGCTCGCGATCCGCGTTCTCGGAATCCGCCTGGGAGCTGACCGAAACATACTCCCCCGCCGCCATCGACATCGCGCCCGCAATGAGTCCGGCCATCCCCGCCAACCAGACATTCTGTCCCGTGGCCTGCGACGCGGCCATGCCGATCACCAAGCTGGAGGTCGAAACAATACCGTCGTTTGCCCCGAGCACCGCCGCCCGAAGCCATCCCGCCCTATTCGCCGTATGAAATTCTCTTAATCGTCCCATCGGATCCCCTTGCCTTTCAGTTGCATTCGCGTAGTTTCAAAACTCATTTTAACTCAAACCGTTGATCCCGCGAACGCGCGCCACTCGGACTCAAGCCGTTCGGGTGTTTTGAGGTCGGGATAGGTCTGCCCCAACGCGGCCTCCAGGGTTCGGCCGTCGCGCAGCAAGCGGCAAAAGGCCGTGAATCTTTCTCCGCCAAATCGTTGAATTAAAAAGTCAACGAGTGAAACCGATTGCACGTAGAACTTTTCAACCCGCTTCCCGCTGCCAAGGGATTTAATCCGCATCTCAAAAACATTTTTAAGAGGAAGCTCATCCCCGGCTTTGAGAAGCGCGCGCACATAGCGTGTTGCCACATCTTTTCGAACCGGCTCGCTCCATTGCGCGACACCTTCGTTCATCCAAAGCGGTATTTCGGCGGACCTGCCGATAAAATCCCTAAAAATGAGATGAGTGATCTCATGCGGCAGAACGCCGTCGATCAGATTCGGTTGACCGCTAAACGAATGGATCTCTTTTGCTTCGTAGTCGGTGATCGCGAGCGCCCATTCCCGCACGCCGGGCACTTTTTTAAATTCCTCGCGAGTCGGATAGATATAGATATTTACGCGGTTGTCCCACATCCAAAAATTGGATTGCCGCCGATACCCCAGATCATCCGCGATCCGCGTGTAATCTTTGTCCGCCTTTTGCGCGATCGTTCGGGCGAACGCCTCGTCCTGCCGGTAATGAACAATGAAGTGATCCGACTTGACGACTTTCCATGGAGTGAATTCCAACGAAGTCTCAGCAGCCAGCGCCGGCAAGGCGGTCAAAAGCGCAGCGATAAAAAACAGGGGCTTGGCGATCAAATGCGTCGAATGGCACACAAGGTTAAATCCGGATCGATCAGCTTAATCCGCCGGCCATATCCGGAGATAAACTTGGCGTATCCGCCCGTTCCAAGAATGGCGTGCTTTTCGGCCGTCTGACGGTCGATTTCATTCAAGATCCCGTCGCACATCGCGGCCAGACCGTAAGCGCAGCCGGAACGGATGCTCGAGATGGTGTCGCGGCCGACGACG
>JAGVCY010000092.1 GCA_020058965.1 Candidatus Omnitrophota bacterium
CAGTCGAGCCAATATGCGGCGCGCGATCGAAGGGTCGCTGGAACGGCTGGGAACGGACCATATCGATCTTTACTACCAGCATCGCGCGGACCCCCGTGTGCCGATCGAAGAAACGATCGGAGCGATGGCCGAGCTTATAAAGGAAGGGAAGGTCCGGTTCCTGGGCCTTTCGGAAGTTGGGCCGGAAACACTTCGCAGGGCGCATGCCGTGCACCCGATCGCCGCGCTTCAGAGCGAGTACTCGCTTTGGGAAACGCCGCTTCGCGAGCGCGTTCTACCGGTTGCGCGGGAACTGGGGGTAGGGCTCGTCGCCTACAGTCCCTTTGGCCGCGGATTTTTAACGGGAAAAATAAAACCAGCCGAGGAAATGGGCCGCGACGATATCCGACGGACTTTCCCACGATTTCAGAAAGACCATGCGCCGGCGAACGCGCGGCTCGTTGAAGCGATCACGCGGTTCGCTCAAACGAAGAACGCAACTGCTCCGCAGCTCTGCATCGCTTGGCTTTTGGCGCAGGGCGGCGACATCGCGACCATTCCGGGCACGACGCGTGTGGCGCATCTCGAAGAAGACGCCCTCGCCGAAAAACTCTTTTTGACTCAAAGCGACATGACCGCGATCGATCAAATCCTTGCTGAGCACCTGCCCAGCGGACCGCGACTGCCCGATGGCATGCTCAAGTTGATCAACACCGTCTGAAGCGAGGCACCTGAATGGTTGTCGCAGATAAGACAGAGGGAGCCGGTAGAAGCATGAAGCTTCGTGATTGGCTTTGGGTTCTTTTGATCCCGTTGGCTGCTTCGGCGGCGGCGGGAGTGTGGGTCGGGAGGTTCGGGCCGGGGTTATCGGGTGACAGCTTCACCTACACTTCGATGTCCAAACACATCGCCGCGGGGAAAGGTGCCGCGTATTTCAACAACACCACCGGCGGAAAGTCGCTTCCGATGACCTGGTTCGCGCCGCTCTGGCCCGCCGTTCTATCGCCCCTGCATCACGCGGGAATCCCGTTTCGGCACGCAGCGCTAGCGCTATTGATCGCAATATTTTTTACCAACCTGCTGCTTTCCGGGCTGATCGCCCGAGGCGTGACCGGGAGCATTTGGGCCGGCATTTGCCTTCAACTTGTATTTCTTGCCGATGCCAACTGGCTGACCTGGCATTTTTATCTTTTGACCGAAGCGCTTTTTTTTCTTCAAATTAATTTGGCTTTGTTCTGTCTTTGGCGGTACTCGCAAAGTAAAAATGGAATGTGGTGGTGGCTTTTGGCCGCGAACGCGGCGCTATTTTCGCTCAATCGATATATCGGCGCGGTGCTGATTCCAGGATTTTTGCTGGCGCTGTGGATCGCTGAGCGGTTTTCTAAAAAATCGCTGCTTCGCGTTACCGGAACGGGGGCTATCATGTTTCTTCCGTTTGCGGCGTGGCTTTATCGGAATTATCGGGTTTCAGGAATGGGGTACGACAAAAGTCTTCCGGGGGTGGATACAAGCCGATATTTTCCGCTGGAGTTGGCCGGAAGCGTTCTGGGCAACGGGCTTTCCTATATTAGCCGTATGATACAGACGAGCGGCGGCGCGGCGTGGACGGGATGGATGGCGGCAGGGGTTTTTGTGGCGGCGTTTGTGTGGGTTTGCACGAAATGGGCACGCGGCCGCGCGGCGTGGCCGCTGAGCATATTGGGCATCGCCGTGGTTTATGCGATCGGACTGTGGGCGGCGATGGGATGGCGGCATATGTCCGCCATGTCGGACGAGGTCAGGTATTTCACGCCGTTTTTTCTTCTGCTCTGGACGGCGGTGGTGACGGGGGCTTTTGCGGATCAGGATGGGCGAAGGGCTTCGGCTGCCGGAATCCCGGCCTTCGTCGGCGGAACGGTTCCATGTGCCGCTGCTTGTCTTTTAGCTGCAGGATGTGTGACGCAGTTTGTGCTGTGGGGCTTACGCGTCAGCGCCGCCGGAGCGGACGGCAGTGCCGGCCAGGGGTGGGCTTTTATCAGCACCATCCGGTGGTTTCCATAGCGTCTCCCTGATAGAGATTTCAGTGTTTCCTCGATTTCGTTCAAAGCTCGGAAAGGCTAAACTAGGAATAATTTAAAAACGGGAGAAGATAATGTCGGACGAACAGATGGCCAAAGCGGCGGTTTTTCTCGCGTCGTCCGACTCGAGCTTTGTGTACGGTGCGGATCTGGCGGCAGACGGCGGCTTCGCGCAAATTTAATCGAATCAACCAACAACAGGAGAAATAAAATGAGCACTCGTATTTCAGCACTCGACGCGGCGACAGTTACAGGCAAAGGCAAGGAACTTCTGGACGGAATTCAAAAAGGCCTTGGGAAGACGCCCAATATTTTCAAAACCATGGCTCATTCGCCGGCCGTGCTTCAGGCTTATCTCGGATTTAGCGGCGCGCTCAAAGAAGGTGTGTTGTCCGCCAAGCTGAGAGAGCGGATCGCGCTGGCCGTCGGTCAGGAGAATAACTGCGGGTATTGTCTCGCGGCGCATTCCGCGATCGGCAAGGGCGCCGGCCTCCAGGACGCGGAAATTGAATCGGCCCGCAACGGCAAAGCGCAGGACGCGAAGGAAGCCGCGATCCTGAAGTTCGCCGTCTCTATCGTGAAGAACCGCGGCAATGTTTCGGACGCCGAGCTGACTGCCGTTCGCGCCGCAGGCGCCAATGAAGCCGAGCTCGTGGAAGTGGTCGCGAATGTCGGGTTGAATATATTTACGAATTACTTCAACCATGTCGCGGATCCGGTCATCGACTTCCCGGCTGCCGCTCCGTTAGCCGTACGGGTGTAAGAAATCGGCCTATATCAAATAAGCCGCACGAGGGTTTCTTTGATATAGGTCGTTTTTAAAATAAAAATGCCCGGCGAAACTTACGGGGCGGAGTGGGTTACAATGTCCGAATATGAATTTTACAAAAGAGAACCTTTTTAACATCTATTTCATCGGCGGGATGACGCTCCTGGCGGTCATCGGAACGCCGCTATACATTTATCACTACGGACTCTCGACCGCCGAGATCGCGCTGACGGTTTTCTATATCTTCGCGACCGGTCTTGGTGTGACCGTGGGTTATCACCGTCTCTTTTCGCATGTCACCTACAAAACCAGCCCTTTCATCACCTTTTTGCTTCTGTTCTTTGGCGCGGGGGCCTATCAGCAGTCGGCGCTGGCCTGGGCCTCTCAGCATCGCGATCATCACCGCTATGTGGACACCGAGAACGACCCCTACAGCATCAAAAAAGGGTTTTTTTGGGCGCATATGGGTTGGATGTTTTTTGGAAAGTACCGGCATTTTTATGGCAATGTCGGGGATTTATCCGACAGCAAGCTTGTGATGCATCAGGCGCGCAACTATCCTTTATGGTGCCTGACTTCGGGCCTGGTCGTGCCGGTGTTGATCGGCGCGCTCATGGGGCATGCTTTGGGCGCGTTTGTGTTGGCCGTCTGCTTCAGGGTCATTTTTGTATATCACGGATCCTGGGCCATTAATTCGGTTTGTCATTCCTTCGGCAAACCCACCTATGACTCGCACGCGACCGCCAGGGACCATTGGCTGGTTGCTTTTATTTCGTTCGGAGAGGGGTTCCATAGTTTTCATCACCGGTTTCCCAATGATTTTAGGAACGGCGTGCGCTGGTATCACTGGGACCCCAGCAAATGGATCATCGCTTTGTTTGAAAAAACAGGCGTTGTCTGGGATGTGAAGCGGG
This sequence comes from Candidatus Omnitrophota bacterium, assembly GCA_020058965.1. Lineage (GTDB taxonomy): Bacteria > Omnitrophota > Gorgyraeia > 2-02-FULL-51-18 > JAGOUK01 > JAGOUK01. Next base: position 3,720 of record JAGVCY010000092.1, read on the forward strand.
CGTCGTCATTTAGAATTTTGGACGCAAGGGTCAAGGCGGATAACCGCGTGGCGATGGATTCTCTTAAAAAAGTACCCGAGCACTTTGAAGCGAATAAACTTCAAGAGACGCTCAAAGAGCGATACGAACTGCTTCATCAGAGACTTCTGCATTGGGAGGCCGCGTTCAAAGAATATTGCGCTCTGGTCAAGAGTCAGGCGGGACCTCAGCATAAGCTGATCCAGCAAAACTTCCGCGAAAAAGTGGAGGAGGCCAGAAGATCGTTTTTTGAACTGGACCGGCAGTGGAAACATTTTATCGAGTACCAGATCCCGATCGCCGTCCGCGCCTGACCACGATTCACCCGCCCGCTGTCAAACGCACGCTCCGACCTTACCGAATATAGCCCTCGATCTTTAAAAGTTTTTGTTTGATCCCGATTCCGCCGGAGTAACCGCCGAGCGAGCCGTCGGCGGAGATGACGCGATGGCAGGGGATGACGATGCACAAAGGGTTTTTGCCGATGGCGGAACCGACGGCGCGGATGGCTCGCGGGTTTTTGATACGGCGGGCGATGTCGCGGTAGGAGCGGGTGGTTCCATACGGGATACGGATGAGCTCGCGCCAGACGGCCTTTTGGAACGGCGTGCCGGACGCGTCCAGCGGCAGGCGGAATACTTTTAATTTTCCATTCAAATACGCATACAGCTGACGGACCGAACGCGAGAGAGCTTGGGCTTCCGGATTCGTCCGCTTGAGCGACCTCGCCAGAGAGTCTTTTTGCTTTTTCCAATAAATCCCCCGGAGACCATTTGCGGAGGCGACCAGGTAGAGAGGACCGATGGCGGAGCGCATCCGGACTTGAGAGGTCTGCATGTGGGTTCTCCAGTTTGGGTTTAGACTTCATCCTATCGCCTGGCAAGATGGGTTACAATAGCCGCATTGTGATAAATGATCCCGCCCCTTACCCTCAAGACCCTAACATAAAAGTTGGCGCCATGAACCGGCTCAAGATGATCAAGGAGCTTGGTTTTGGGATCTATTTGGACGGCGGTCCGATCTACGGCGAAATTTTGCTTCCGATCAAGGCCGCTCCGAAGGGATTGAAGCCGGGCGAAATGGTTGATGTTTTTTTATACTTCGATTCGGAAGACCGGATCATCGCGACGACAGTGGCTCCGCTTGCGAAGGTGGGGGGCTTTGGGGCGATGCGGGTGGTGCAGACGACGCCGGTGGGTGCGTTTTTGGATTGGGGGATCCCGGCGAAAG
>JAGVCY010000227.1 GCA_020058965.1 Candidatus Omnitrophota bacterium
ATCTACGGAAAACTCCCCAATGTTTTGGAGCTCGCAAAGTTTACGGAACAAATTACGCATCATTCGATGATTCACGAGGATATGAAGCGCTTTTTTAACGGTTACCCCGTGACGGCGCATCCGATGTCAATCCTGTCTTCGATGATTTGCTCGCTATCCAGCTATTACCCGGATTGCCTGGAACCGGGGCTAAAATATGCCGACATCAATATTTCGAGAATCTTATCGAAGGTGAGTACGATTTCAGCTTTTTCCTACAAGAAATCTATGGGACAGCCGTTCGTCGGGCCGCTCAATCGGCTCAATTACGTTGAGAATTTTCTGAATATGATGTTTGCGGTGCCCGCGGAAGCCTATGAATTGGATGCGAGCGCGGTGCGTGCGCTTGAAATGATTCTGGTTCTTCACGCGGATCATGAGCAAAACTGCAGCACATCAACAGTTCGAATGGTAGGGTCGAGCCAGGCGAATTTGTATGCATCGGTATCGGCCGGAATATGCGCGCTGTGGGGTCCCTTGCATGGCGGTGCCAATCAGGCGGTTATTGAAATGTTGGCGAAGTTGCAGCAGGATGGAACCAACATTAAAGACTTCGTCGCGCAAGTGAAGGACAAGAAATCCGGTTCGCGCTTGATGGGCTTTGGCCACCGAGTTTACAAGAACTTTGACCCACGGGCTCAAATTCTCAAGAACGCTTGCGACCAAATACTTAAAAAGATGGGGATCAATGACCCCATGCTTGAAATGGCCAAACAGCTGGAAGAGGTCGCGCTGAAGGATCCTTATTTCATCGAGCGTAAGCTTTATCCAAACGTAGATTTCTATAGCGGGATTATTCTTCGCGCCATCGGAATCCCGGTCAGTATGTTTACCGTCATGTTCGCGATTGGGCGCATGCCGGGCTGGATTGCCCACTGGAGGGAGATGCTCATGTCGCCCGGCCTTAAAATTGCCCGACCGCGACAGATTTACACCGGTCCCACGCTCGCGTCCTACACGCCTATCGCGCAGCGTTCATAGCTTTTGAATGCAGTTATAGGCATCCTCTAAAAAGCAAGATAGCGAGGGAAGCGGATTTATCTTTAGAGCGTCAAGATTCGTATTGAGCGAATTTGCGCTTTGACTAGCAAAATATTCCACAGAGCGGGAAGCCCAGTTTTTCTGAAGATCCGCAAGCCATAAATCCAATGTCATAGCCTCGGGTTGATTTGGTGTATGCACGGGCCCTCGCACAAAAACCTGAGGAACTTCGCCCAAGGTTTGCGCTCCCGCAATCTTACGATCACCGGATCCAAGCATTACAAGAATTACGACCATTCCCACTGTTGTGAGTTTTTTTGGAATTGAGTTAATACAAGCATTTGTTATCATAAGTACATCCCTATTGATTAATGTATACATTAGTAAGTGATAATAATCAATACCTAGCCTTTAAATATTTAAAATATTTTTTTCTACGCCATTTAAGTTGCCAACCGAACCCGCATGCATTATATTAATGAGCAATGAACGAACTAGATAAGTTAATCAACAATGATTCAATAGGTGCCGGTGAGCAGACGCGTGAGCCACAACCCCTTGTGGCAGACGGCCTGCCCGCGGAATCAAAATTACCGAGCCCCAGCCCTCTTGCCGCAACTCTGGCAAGTCGCTCTGTCTGGATGCAGCTTTTGGCGATTTCCGCGTTTGCCATTGTCGTCTCGTACCTTCTTTTTTCGATCCATAATTATTTGAATTCACAATCAATTTTTGAAGCCGCGCAGCAGCAGAGAATCTACAATCAGCGTTACGCCAAGGAAGTGCTGCTCGCGGTCGGAGGGGTTCCGGTTAATTATGAAAAAACGTCCAAGGAATGGCTTCAAACCTTATCCGTATTAACCCAGGGCGGCGAGGTCGTGATCGGTGATGGGCAGACTCCGCAGCGCGTTCAACCGCCGGTTGATTCCACGCATTTTAAGGAGGACCTCGACCTCCTGACTCAAACGCGGCGCCTTATCATTGAAGAGTCTTTAAATTTGCTCGAGTCCGCTAAAATGAATCAACATCGCGTTGAGCTCTTCGATGAGTTGTATCGCCAAAGTCTGGAGTTTCAGGCCGCGGGGGATGCGCTGGTCGATACTTACGATAAGCATTTGGACTCGGGGGTATCGTGGTGGGATGTTAATGCCGTCGCGGTGGAGTTGGCTGAGCGACAGCGTATGCTGATTCAACAGCATATCAAGGAAGTACTTTTTGTTGCCCACGGCATCCCGGCCGACTACCAAGCCACACGCCTGCGTCTCTATGAGTCACTAAAAATTCTGACGCAAGGCGGAACGCTATCGCTCGATAACAAAGATGCGATTGTCATCCCTCCTCCGGCAAATGAGGATATTCGATTTAATCTGCAGCACCAAAAGGAGGCTCTGGATCGTTTTACCGCTGTTTCAAATCAGTTTTTAATGTTGGCAAATGAAGATGTTGAGCGCTCCATCCAGCTTAAAAAAATCTCGGATTTAACGGCTGATTTTCATAAGGCGTCAACGGGGTTGCTCGGTAAATACCGCCAATATTTTGAAGGCCGGATTCGTGGCGCAGGCAGGGATGCTGTCTTCGCGGGTTTGATTGCCGCACTGTTCGCTCTGCTGCTGATTTGGAGCTTTGTGAACAAATACCTCGACCTGCCTCTCGAAAAGATTCGGCTGACGATTTGGCGGCTTCGCTCCGGAGATGATGCTATTGAGCCGCTGGTGGTTGCATCCGGCTCGGTGGGTCAGGTGGCAAGCGAGCTCAACGAGTACATTAAAAAACAGCAATCGCGGCAGGATTGGTTCAAAACATTTTTGGCCGCCGGCGACAGCACCGAACTTCAAGATCCCGGTACCGAGGATCCGGTCGCGTCACGCGTTTACCAGTGGCATCTCAATCGAAATTCACAGGAGCCCGCATCCGCTCGTCGCTGGAATGCAGAAGAAAGCAACGAGATCACGATACTCGGACGGCTTCCGGATGCCGAGCCCGCGGTCAATGAATCCGATTTGTTGGACGATTTACTGCGACGCGCTAACGACATGCAGACTCAGCAAGAAAATCTCGTCAATCTCAACAAGCGCCTCACGGAGGAGGCTGCCGCTCTTACTTCTTCGGAAGACCGGTTGCGCCAATCTGAAGCAGCGCTGAGGGCTGAGATCGAATTCTTGCGCATTCAGAATGATTCTTTGCTTTCACAAAAGGCTGCTTCCACCTCAGAGGCCGATGCCATAAATTTGGAGCTCGAC
>JAGVCY010000224.1 GCA_020058965.1 Candidatus Omnitrophota bacterium
AGGAATATGCTTTTTTGCGCTTCTGCGCCGCCTCGGCGCAGTCTTCGCGCAAAAAAGCATATTCCTTAACCTCGCGGGGCAGCACGATTCGGGCCGACTGAGTTTTTGAGACGAGGTCCATTTAGTCCTTGGTCGTGGAGAACGCGATGTTCCAGATACCGGCCGACGCACAGGCGTCCAACACCCCAACAACGGATTCGTGATAGGTGCGCTTATCCGCTCGGATCACCACGGGCTGATTAGGATACAACTGGGACAACTTAGTGAGCATCGACTGAAGTTCGTCGCTCGACAAGCGCTTCTGATTGATCACCACACCGCCATCCTGGGCGATGTTGATGATGATCTCACCCGCGGCGCGCGCAGCTTCCTTGCCGCGCTCGGCCTTGGGAACATTGATCCCCAGCTCGGTTTCGCGCTGGTAGAGCACCGAGATCGCCATAAAAAATATCAGCGTGCAGAGCAAAATGTCGACCAGCGGCGCCAACGGGATCTGCAGCGAACCGGACTGTTCTTGCGGAGGTGTGAGCCGTATCATCTAAACATCTTCTCCGCTTCTTCCTCGCGCGGCAGAACGCCGAGCGCCTCGGTGGTGTAGGCCTCCACCGACTGAGTGATGATCTGGACGCGGGTGCGAAATACGGTATAAAACGCCATCGCCACGATCGCGATGATCAAACCGCCTGCGGTGTTCACCAGCGCCTTGGATACGCCGCCGGCAACAACCAACGGGCTGACCACCACGGTCTTAAGCGCAAAAGTATTGAACGCCTCGATCATGCCCATGACCGTTCCGGCCAATCCGAGCATCGGAGCGATGGTGGTGATATCTGATAAAAACCCGGTCAACTGCCAGAGCCCGAGCGTCTGCTTCCGTGCGGCTAGCTCGATCGACTCTCTTACGACGCGCGGACCGCGGTCCATTTTGTCGATACCGGCAAGGATGATGGTGGACATGAGCGTGTCGTTCTCGAGGCACATCTGGCGTGCATGACCATACTTGCGTTCGGCCAAGTTTCGGATGAGCTCAAGACTGAACTCCTCCGGAACCAGCTTCGACGGCTGAAGCCGCATCCAGGAATAGACCACAAGCGTCACCGTGATGATCGACATGATGCCCAAAAAGATCATCATGATCCCGCCGGATTGCAGGATCTGCCACAGCGTGGTGCCCGAATCTCCCGACTGAGCGCCGAGCGCCAGCGACTTGAGCGATCCGGACTTTCCGCGGCCGGCCATGTTCCAAACGATGAGCACGATCGCCAGAACCGCTAGAGCGGCCGCGATCCAAACAGCCGATGCGCGGCCGGATGATTTTTTTTCTGAGCCTAAGATTCCCGCCATGATGTCTCCTGGTTGTTTTTTGTTGTGAGCGATTTTTACTGAATGCTTAAAAACTCTTAGCGTCCGGCGGAAGGTCCGGCCTTTTCCAGATCCCCCGTCCACGCGCCGATGCCCCCCTTAAGGATCGAACAGCGCATAAAACCTTTGTTCTTCATAAAAACGACCGCGTTGACACTGACATGATCCGTGTCCGGATAACCAAAAAAAACGATCTCGTCGGACTTTGAAAAAAACTTTTCGGCTAAAAAAGAAAGCTTTTTGTACGGCATGTTGATCGAGCCTGGAATGTAGCTTTTTTTAAAATCGGCTTCGTTCCTCAGATCCACCCAATAAAAGCCCACGAGCTTCGCTCCGCCCGCTTGGATCCGATCTGACAATTCCCGCGCTTGGATCACCGCATGAGACCCGTATCCGCCCTGCGTCACCGCGGCCGCGGTTCCGATTCCGGCGACGAGCGCGCTCAATAAAATGGTCGACACCAAAAGTCCGCGCGTCACCGCCGTGCGGCGCATCATTTAATGATCCGCCAATCCATATTTTTGAAGCGATAGACCGGCTCTTTTCCGCTGTCAGGTCCAAAAACTTTGAGAAGTATCATCAGGATTCCGATGGCCACCGCCGACGCGGCCATGAGTTTTAAAATGAACGGCACCATCACGCGCGCGCCCTCAGACGGACGGCGGCCAATATCCGACAAAGCCCTATTTCCGGCCCAAGCGAATATCGCCATCGGTCCAAATAGGCAAACCAACATCACCAAAAGGATTAGAATTTTTTGCATGTTCATCCAATATTTTTTAGAGCTCCATTATGTCATGTTTAAAAAGTCGCGCCAACAAAAATCGCCCCGGCACGTCCCAACCACTCCATATAGAAAAAGATTGGTGTTTTTACCCAAAATATTGTATTTTTGACCGGATGAAGCGTATGTCAATCTTCCTATTTACTCTCCTTGGCGTTGCAGCATCTTATTTGCTGCAATCCGCTCCCCGATCAGCCCTTGCCGGTGATGTTTTGACGGCGTCGGTACGGCAGGATGATGCTGTCCGTCTGCGCCAGGTGCTCGAGTGGATTTGGACCACCATGAACGAGCAATATTACGAACCCGTGTCGCGCGAGATCTACGACAAATTTGTTAACGAATACACGGTCGATCGGATCAAGGCCGCCAATGAAAAAGGTCATCAAACCGAAGACTTTATTCACCTGGGCGCGGGACTGCTGGTCCAAAAACTCAAAAAGCCCACCGACCGGTTTTCTAATTTTGTTCCGCCCAAAAAAGCTCCCACCTTCAAGCAGGAGGCTTACGCGGCCCGCGCCGACCTCGGCCTGGAAGGACGCATGACCGACATGGGTTACGAGCTCACCCATGTTCAAAAGCACTGCCCCGCTTTTTCAGAGTGGGTCCGCGCAGGCGACACCGTTCTCGCCGTCAATGGAAAAAAACTGAACGGACTAACTTTGGCGGAGGCGGAGGCGCTGCTCAAGCCCGAAGCGGGCGCTCAAGTGTCTCTGCTGATATTTTTTAAACAAACGGGCAACGAAAGCTCGGTGACGCTCACCGCCGGAAATTACTTTGCCGAAACCATCCAAACACCCGTCAGCGGCATCGACGGAGTTCTCGTTCTCGCCATCACGCACTTCAATGAAAAAACCGGCGCCGACGCGGCGGAGGCCCTGAACGCTTACGGTCCCCAAAATATTCAAAATCTCATCATCGATCTGCGCGAAAATAAAGGCGGTCCTCCTCTCGCCACGCGGGATATTCTCGGAATGTTCACGGCTCCTAAGGACCCCTTGTTTATTATTGCCCGTCGGAGCCGTCAGGCGACTCTGCTCGCGTCCGAACCCTCCCCCGCCCATTATTCCGGCCCCATCACGGTGCTCACCTCCGGCCGCACCGCGAGC
>JAGVCY010000225.1 GCA_020058965.1 Candidatus Omnitrophota bacterium
ATATCCGTGATGGACCGGTTGCGGCGGTGATCCGTCGGAGTCTGATTGGCTCGGTTGGGATCAAATTGCGGATAATTGGCCAGCGCCAAAATGTCGCCGTTGCGCGGATCCATCACGGCCAAAACGCCGCCGACCGCGTTGTATTTTTTACAGGTCTCAGCCAAATACATGTCGGCAGAATGTTGAAGCACGACATCCAGCGTCAAGACGAGGTCATATCCGTCCACAGGCAATACAAGCTCGGATTGCTTAGAAACCACTTCGTGCTGTTTTGCATCCTTCACCGTGGATTTCCAGCCCGATATACCTTTGAGGTAACTGTCGTACATAAATTCAACGCCTTCGAGGCCCGCGTGGTCTAGACCCGCAAAGCCAATGAGATGTCCTGCGGCCGCGTGATTGGGATACACGCGCCTCCATTCCGGCCGCAGTTCCAGCTGTGGGATCTTAAGTTTGGCGACGGCCTCGGAGGATGGCTTATCCAGCTGCCGGGCCAGCCACAAAAAATCCTTATTTTTCTGAAGTTTTAAAAAAATGCTCTTCGCATCCGTGTGAAGGATCGGCGCTAAGGCTTGCGCGACCGCGGATTTGTTGGTAATTTTTTTTGCCTGGGCGCCTAATGAAAATAGCCGCAAATCAATCGCCAGCTCTTCACCCTTGCGGTCGACAATTTTACCTCGGAAGGGTTCGAGCTCCTGAACCAACTTGGATTGGCGCTTCGCCGTTTGCAGCAGATTGATCGGGTGAAAAAATTGAAGGTAGGCGAGCCGGAGCAGCAAAATACCAAAAAGACCCATGAACAAAAAAAACAGAATATAAAACCGGCGCTTGGGGAGCCGGTCTTGGGGTTCCATGGGGTGGATCGGACTCAAGGCCCGTTAACGCGGAGTGTCGGCCTGTGCCGTGGGAACTAAAAAGCGGGTCAATGCGGAATTACCCTGCCCGGACGCGGAGGCATCCGTCTCCTGCGATTCGAGCCGTGCAATTTTCATGAGATGCGAACTCGAAAGTTTAACATTGTAAGCGAGCATTTGAGCTTCCAGCTTTTCAGGAGAAGTCACACTGGCGATCTGGAATTCCCGCTCTTTCAGCCGGTGCGTCAAATCGCGCTTCTGAATGCTGAGCTGACGGATTTCGTAACCGGTCTTCATCGCTTCGACCTCGCCGTAAACGATGCTCAGTCCCATGGTCGTGACCGTCGATAATACCAGTAAATATCGTGTCATCTTAAGGCTCCCGCCTTTCAAAGGCCCGCAGCTTAGCGCTCCGGGACCGTGGATTTCGTTCAACTTCATCATCTGTCGGCAAAAGCGGTTTTTTAGTTAAAATACATCCCATTTCCGCCGACTCAAATTTTTTAAATGCCCGCTTCACGATTCGATCTTCGAGAGAGTGAAAACTGATCGCGACCAAACGACCTTGCGGCTTCAGCAGACTCACCGCGTCGGTTAATAATTTATCCAAAACTGCGAGTTCGTCATTCACCCATATCCGCAGCGCCTGAAAGGTTCGGGTCGCCGGATGAATCCGTCCGTGTTCATATCCGCGCGGCAAACTTCGCTTCACGATCTCCGCCAAACTTGCCGTATCCCGAATCTCGCCGTTTCTCCAGGCGTCTTTGACCGCTCTTGCGATCCTCCGCGACTTCCGCTCTTCGCCGTATTCAAAAATTACATTCGCAAGATCAGTTTCGCTCAGTTCGCGAATTGCGCTCAGCGCTGTTCTCCCGCTGCCTGGATTCATTCGCATATCCAGCGGCCCGTTGGCTCGAAACGAAAATCCTCGTTCCGCGTTATCGATCTGCGCCGATGAAACACCGCAATCAACCAAAACTCCGTCCGCGCTCGTAACTTCAGCTTTTCGAAGTACTTCGCTTATCTTTACGAAGTTACTATTGTAACATTGAACAATATTTTTGTACGCTTCAAAACGCTTTATACAGTACTCGTAAGCTGTCGGATCACAATCTATAGTTATAATTTGACCCGTGCCGCTCATCCGGACTCGTATCGCCTCGGTATGTCCGCCAAACCCCCCCGTGCAATCCACGAAGGTTCCGCCTGGCTGAGGATTCAGCCACGCCAGCACCTCGTCGGTCATGACGGGTTCATGCGGCGCTTCGGTCATTGGCAGTCTGCTGAAAAAGCCGCATCTACTTCGTTGCTCGGGAGCTTATGTGGCTCTCGCCACACCGCGCCCCCTCGCGCCTCGCATCTGCAGCTTTTTGAGCAGACTGCCTGAACCAAGTTTTTCCAAAATCCTAAGCGGTTCGTTTCCGGCGCAAAAAATTCTGAACAAAAAATTCGTCTTCAAGGTCCAGCGTGTGAGGAGGCAGATGACGCATCCGCTTGAACCGCTCCAATATAATTCCGCTCGGGGTCGCGTCTACGCGGTCCATGATGTACTTGCCGTCGGCTCTTTCGGGTGAGTCGGAACTCATGAGCTCTTCCCCTCGTCCATCAGTTTTTCGGCCGCTTCCTCGTACAAATCCTTCGCCGCGTCATAGAACTGCGTCCACAATTCTTTTGCCCATACTTCGATGCGGTTCGAAACGCCGATCAGCACCACATCCCGCTTAATATCGGCGTATTCCTTCAAATAATTGGGCACGAGCACGCGCCCTTGGCTGTCACAATTCACATCACAGGCGCCGGAAAAAAATAAACGACTGAACTTGCGCGTCTCACTTTTTGCGAACGACAGGTTCTTCAATTTATTTTCCTGAATTCTCCATTCGTCTTCTGTGAATAAAAAAAGGCAGCGATCCAACCCGCGGGTAACAAAAAAGCGTTCAGCATAATGCTCCTTAGCGACTTCCCTTAGCTTCGACGGAATGATGAGGCGGCCCTTGCGGTCAATACTGTGCTGGTATTCACCGTAGAACATTTAGAGAATCCACCACTTTTCACCACTTTGCTCTACCATGCCCCACATTATAGGTATCTTCCCACCCCATGTCAACATGCGTCATTGCATAATTTTGTTAGCCCAATTCTACATAACTTAGATGCCTTCGCTTCAGACGACAGCTCCCCGTCTTCTCCAGACGGAGCCGCTCGCGCGCTGTCTAAGACTAGGCGCGGCGATGGGCGCGCATGCGCGCCGAGGAATGCCCTCGGCGGGGACGCCTCGGGCTTCCAG
>JAGVCY010000252.1 GCA_020058965.1 Candidatus Omnitrophota bacterium
CAAATGATGGGATTTAGCGCTTTGCGAATGGCGGTGAATCTGTCATCCAGGCAGTTGCGGCGGACGGATTTGGCATCAACCGTGGCGTCGATCATCAAAAATATCGGAGTCGACCCGGGGCTGATTGAGCTGGAGCTGACCGAGGGCTCCCTGATGGAAAACCTTGAGCAGACGGCCGTTGCTTTAACGCATCTGAAGGATCAAGGGGTGCGGATTGCCATCGATGATTTCGGGACTGGATATTCGTCCCTCAGTACTTTAAAGCGCTTCCCCATCAACACTCTGAAGATCGACCGTTCGTTTATTTGCGATATTTTGCGCGACGAAGAGAGCGCGGCCATTTCTGAAGCGATCATTTCGATGGGCCATAGCATGAAGCTGGAGGTCATCGCCGAAGGCGTCGAGACCGAGCAGCAATGCAATTTTTTGAAGATGCATCATTGTGATCGCATGCAAGGTTTTTTCTTTAGCCGCGCGATTCCCGCGACCGCCTTCACCGAACTCCTCAAATCTAAGTAATCTGCTGGTTGTAAGCATAAGCTTAGCGACCAAATAGCATCATCTGCTGCGTTGCTCGGGCGCTCGCGTGGGATTACCACGCGTCGCTACTCGCGCCTTGCATCTGATACTATTTGAGCAGACTACTTGGTTTAACCTTTGAGCGACCTTGGCGAGGCGCCTCGTCGCACCAACCTTTTCACCAACCCCCGTTGTACATAATCCTACCAAGGCAGGTGCTTCGGCCTGCGAGCCAAGCATTCACCTCATTAGAATAGACCAATTTCCTATCATTATTTATTAAAACCTGACTCATTTAATTTGAAATATGCAAAAAAATATTTTTAAAATTGTAATAAATTTGAGGGGCTCGTCCGTCTATAGGGTAGAGAGAGTTGTTCTAACCAAATAGGAGGTGAGTCATGGGTAATGTGAAGGAATGTGAGATCGTTTCGGTTCGGCGGCTGGAGGGTGCCGGCAATTTAAAGGCCTTTGTGGACATTCGCATCGGCGGAGCACTGGTTATCACGCAGTGCGCGGTGATGGATGGGAAGCGAGGGCTTTTTGCGTCGCTGCCCCGGCAGTTGGCCCGTGACGGCCGCTGGCGTGATGTTGTGATCGCCGCGGACGATGAATTGCGCGCGCATTACCAAGGGGAAATCCTGCGCGCTTATGAAGAGGAAGCCGCCGCCGTTACCGTCTAAGTTGCTTAAATAAAAAATCACGCTCTTGCCGGCCCGGAATTCTCAGGAGCTCCGGCGCTTGGTAAGGGCGTGTTTACAACTCGGAGTTCATGACGAGGCAAATTTGAGAACAAAATTGGAGCCGGGGATGAAATTGAAAACAGCGCCGAACGCAAAGTCCGTGCTGGGGCATGTGGGGGAGCTATTGGCCGCGGAGCGGCTGAGGCTCGAGGGGTATGTCATTTTGGAGCGCAACTATCGGTCACCTTCGGGAGAGTTGGACATCATTGCGCGGGAGGGCGATGTGGTGGTGTTTGTGGAAGTGCGGACCCGAACGAATGATTGGTTCGGCCATCCGCTCGAAAGCATTAATTTTATCAAGCAGCGTCGGCTCAGGAATGTGGCGCGCGATTACCTCCTGGAGCGGCGTCCATCCTGCAAGGGTCTGCGATTTGATGTGGTGGGTATCGTGATGCGCGAAGGTCAGGAAGCGGACATAAGGATCATCACCCATGCGTTTTATCAAGGGGAGTTGAGGTGATCGCGCGCGTGGAGGCAGCGGGCGTATGGGGTATCGATGCTCTACCGGTCGAGGTGGAGGTGGATGTCGCAAAGGGACTGCCTTCTTTTCAGATCGTGGGTCTGCCGGACACGGCCTGCCGCGAAAGCCAGGTTAGAGTTTTGTCAGCGATTCGTAATTCGGGATTTAATTTTCCGGCAAAAAAAATTATGATCAATCTCGCCCCTGCGGACATCAAGAAGGAGGGGTCGGGGTTTGATCTGGCGATCGCGATCGGAATTTTGGCCGCGTCCGAGCAGATCGATTCCACGGATCTGGGGCGATGTGTTTTTAGCGGGGAATTGGCTTTGGACGGCCGGGTCCGTTCGGTTCAGGGAGCGCTTTCGCGGGCTTCGGGGTATGCCGACGGTGTGAAGCGCTTTTTTTTCCCAAAGGAGAATGAGCGGGAGGTGAGTTGCGTGCGCACTGCCCGGCTGGTCTCGGTTCAGACACTCACCGACGCGGTTGAAGCGCTTCGGGACCCTGGGAGGATAAACACGGCGGTTGCCTTGCGCGCTGAGGCAGTCACCGCGCGCCGAAAAGCCCGGCCGGATTTTACCGATGTACGGGGACAGCGGGTGGCGAAGCGGGCACTCGAAGTGGCCTGTGCGGGCGGCCACAACCTGGCGATGATCGGCCCTCCCGGGTCAGGCAAAACAATGCTCGCCAAGCGAATCCCCGGAATTTTGCCGGACCTCGGATTTGCCGACGCGATGGAGACGACCAAAATTCACAGTATCGCCGGGACACTACGAAAACGCGAAAGTCTGATTCTGACGCCGCCCTTCCGGTCACCGCACCACACGATCTCCGCGACGGCGTTGGTTGGCGGCGGCAGCTATCCCAAGCCCGGCGAAATCAGCCTGGCACATCACGGGGTGCTTTTTCTGGATGAATTGCCGGAATTTGGGCGTAACGCGCTGGAGGTGCTGCGTCAGCCGTTGGAGGACGGAAAGATCGTTGTTTCGCGCGCGGTGGCGAGTCTGTCGTTTCCGGCCAGGTTTATGCTGGTTGCGGCGATGAACCCGTGTCCGTGCGGGTATTTTACGGACGAACAGCATGCGTGTTATTGCACGCCGATTCAGATCAAGAACTATTTGGGAAAGGTTTCGGGCCCGCTTTTAGACCGCATTGACATTCACCTGGAGGTCCGCAGGTTGGGGTTGGAGGATTTTACCGGGACCGTGAAAGGGGAAGGGTCCGGCGTCATACGGGAACGGGTCGAAGCGGCGCGGCTGATTCAGGGTGAGCGCTATGCGGGGACGGGTTACGCGTTCAATGCTCAATTAGAAGGAAAAGACGCGGAGGCATTCTGTGTTCCCTCCGAAGATGCTAAGCAATTCTTGCAGCAGGCGATGGAGGACCTGGGTTTTAGTGGACGGGCTTTTCATAAAGTCCTTAAAGTTGCTAGAACGATCGCGGATTTGGATCAATCGGTGGAGATGCAACTCGCTCATGTGCAGGAAGCAGTTCAATATCGCTCACTTGACAGGAAGGGTTGGTACTGATATATAATCAACAAATAAAGTTGTAGAAAACACAAATGTAGGAGGTGGTCATGCGGCGGCAGATATCGATCTTTTTGGCAGTCGGTTGGTTGGGGACGGTCACCGTTGCGGAAGCGCAGTGGGAGCCGGCATTTAGAACAGTCGCGGACAGCAAGATTCACTCGTATCAAAAGGACTCAATGAACCCCAATCGAATATTGCTAGGGGTGGACGGCGGGGTGATGGTGTCCAAAGACAGCGGCGCCGCATGGAAACGCGTATTGACGGTGCCTGCCAATCAGCCCGTGACGATCCTGCAGCAAGAGGCGGGAACGGCCAAGTGGTGGGCGCTCGCTCCGCACATGTTGTACCGCAGTGCGGACGGAGGTCAAAAATGGGAGCCTTGCAGCAGCTTTCCGGGCGATGCCTCATCGGCAATTCGATCTTTCATGGCATCGGATCATGCTCTGTTTATGGGTCGCAGAGATGGTCTTGCGGTGAGCGTGGATGATGGGCTTTCCTGGAATAATGTGCAGGATTTTGCGGGCCAGGAAATATTCCAGATTTCTCAGTCTCAGGATCAGCGTGTTTGGGTCGCGGCTGACCGCGGAGTGTATCGCTCCGCGCCCAATAACACCTGGGAGCGGGTCTACAGCCGACTGTCTCGAGCGGATGAGAGTCAGGAAGTGCCGGACGGCACGGATGAATCGGAGTCTGTGACGGTGCGCGAGCCCATTTATCTCTGGTTCGGACCCGGAGCCGGCACCGTGACGGTCGTTGATGGAGGAAAAAAGTTTTCGATCGATTCCAAAACTAGAAAAATCATCTCATCCGGATTGCTTTCGGCACCGGCTCAGAATGAACCGCAGTCATTGGATGGTGACGCGGGTCGTGTGGCGATTGCCGCGGGGAGAGGGATAGGAGTGTGGGATGAATCCTCACAGTCCTTTGAGGAATTGACCGGCGGATGGCCGGGTGCTCTTGTGCGGGCGATGGATTATGATTCCGCAGAGGATCAATTGACGGCTGTTACCGATCGGGGAGTGTATAAATATGAACACCCTGAGTTGAGCGGTTTTTTGGAAGCAAGGATGCAATCCGGCCATGAACGGGCTAAACTGCTGATCGGACAATTCGGTAATGAACCAAACATTCTCGAGCTTCAGGATGCTGCGATGAGGTACGCGGAAGTGCATCCGGATAAAATTATCGAGTGGCGAAAGCAGCTCGCAAAAAAAGCGTGGTTTCCGACGGTGAGTTTGGGTCAGGATATCGGCGAAGACGCCAATATTGACCTGGATCGAGGCGGCACCGCTGATCCGGATCATTTTATTCAAGGTCCTTCTGAAGTCGATCGGTCATGGTCGGTGGATGTGAGTTGGGCGCTGGGTGATCTGATTTGGAATGATGACCAGACCACGATCGATAACCGATCGAAGCTGATGGTTCAGCTACGAGATGATTTGTTGAACCAGTTGAATCATATGTATTATTCCCGCAGACGGATTCAGATCGCCATGTTGGTCGAAGGATCGGTCGGACTTGACAAAGAAATCGACCGTCGGCTCCAAATAGAAGAGTACACCGCCGGACTGGACGCTCTGACGGGCGGCTACTTCAGTCACCATACTCCCGGTTCGTTGGAACTCACCGATCGATCCGCAATATCTTGAGGGTTGAGAGAAATTTTGAACGATATTTTTTAGTGCAAAACAATTTTGAAGGAATATAATGACCTCACCAAAAAAATAATAAGGTGAGCTCATGACGCACGATCAAATTCATTCTCTTCTCCAAATCCAGCTCTATCGATCCAACACCGTTCGGGATTTATTGGTTTCGCTCTTAATTTTTGCGGGATCGATGGCGGTGTTATGGGTTTTTAAAACACTGATCTTTCGGCGGCTTAAAAAACTCGTTTCCAAGACTCCCACAACGCTGGATGATTTTTTACTCGAGATTTTTAATAAGACGATATTACCGCTGCTGTACCTGGGTTCGGCCTATATTGCGCTGAATCACCTGGATATTTCCCGATCGACCGATCGTGCCATCGGATCCGTTTTTAAGGTTGCCACGATCATCCAGGTCGTTCGGGCGTTCTTGTCTGTTTTAACTTATCTGATTCGGAATTCCTGGATCAAGCTTGAGACGCACGGGAGTATCGCGTCAAAAAGTATTGTGACGCTGGCTCGGATCGTTGTCTGGCTGGTCGCCATTTTATTTATCATCGACAATTTAGGATATGACATTAATTCAGTTATTGCCGGACTCGGAGTCGGCGGCGTCGCGGTGGCACTCGCGGCGCAGACCATCCTCGGAGATGTATTTAATTATTTTGTGATCATTTTTGACAAGCCCTTCAAAGAGGGGGACTTCATTGTGATGGACGAATTCAAGGGTGAGATCGAAAGAATTGGAATTAAAAGCACGCGCATTCGCTCTTTGCAGGGCGAACTCCTGATCGTCTCGAACTCCAATTTAACCGCGAGCCGGGTCAGAAATTATAAGCATATGGAAAAACGCCGGGCCCTGCTGACGCTCGGGGTCGTGTATCAAACCCCGCCAGCCAAACTGCGGCAAGCCGTTTTGACCGTGCGCTCGATCATCGAGGGAACACCGGGAGTGATTTTGGATCGCGCGCACTTTAAAACCTTCGGCGATTTCAGTCTGATCATCGAAGCGGTTTATTTCGTGAAGGATTATGAGTACAATGCGTTTATGGGTGTGCAGGAGCGCGTTAATTTAGCGATCATGGAGGCGTTCGAGCGAGAGGGCATCGAATTTGCCTATCCGACGCAGACGCTTTTTGTGAATGGGACGGCGCGCGGCGCGGTCGACCTCATAAAAAACTAAATTAAGTTCTTTCGATTTTAAGAAAAATAAAAATCTACTTGACTTCATAACGCGGCGAATTATACTAAATATAGTCATGAGAAACAGCTCAAACCCAACATATAGTGGTTCTAAGCCCACCCAAGCGAACTGTATAAAAAGTTAATAATTTATGACAAGTCTTTCAAATATCAGGACTAACTATCCCCAAAATCAGTCAATCGAGGAGAATTCATAACATGTCACACGACCTCACTTCCAATCTCAATATCCAAGTTCAAAAGCGTAACGGACAAATGGTTCCCTTTAATCTGGCGCGTATCGAATGTGCCGTCGCCAACGCGTTCAAGGAACTGAGAGATATTCCCCGTGAAACCGACCTGCCGTCGGAAGTGCAGGCCGATGTTGAGGTGATCACGCACTGTGTGTCAGATGTGCTCTTAGACCGCGCCGCCAAATCCGGCCGCTTGAGCGTTGAAGAGATTCAGGACGAGGTCATCCGTCAGTTGTATGAAAACGGATCCCGTCAGGTCGCCGAAAGTTACGCGAACTACCGCCGGGAACACGCGGCGCGTCGGGCCATTTTTGAGTTGTACCGCACCGTGAAGCGCGACAGCAAGGAAGTTTCGTTTAAACCGGAAAAAATCACCATCGCCATCGCCAAAGCATTTCGGGCCGCGCATGAAGGTCAGC
>JAGVCY010000045.1 GCA_020058965.1 Candidatus Omnitrophota bacterium
CGTCTCCTGGAACGCCGTCAGGCGGACGTAAGCGACGCCGGCCTCGAGCAGCTTCGCCTCTTTGACGCTCTTGACCTTGATCACCGCGCGTTTGAGATTAAATTCCATCAGCTGACTCTCGCCTTCGCGCATGATGGTCAGCCGGACTTCGGTGCCCGTTTCGCCGCGCAACATTTTTACCGCTTCATTGAGCGCCAGATTGCGCGTGGACTCGCCGTTGATCTTGACGATCTTGTCGTCCGGCATGATCCCCGCTTCCGCCGCCGGAGAATCATCAAGCGCCGTCACGACCGACAGCACACCGTCCCGCACCGATATCTCCACACCGATGCCGCCGAACCGGCCCTCGGTCTCTTCGCGGATCTCACCATGCGCCGCCGGCTCCAAAAATTGACTGTACGGGTCCAGCGCGGCCAGCATTCCCTTCAGCGCTCCGTAAATCAGCGTCTTCGGGGTCACGGGGTCCACATAATGACCCTCAATAATCGCAAGCGAGTCGGCAAAGGTCTCTAAATCGCCGTAGATTTCTTCAAGTTTTCCGACAGGTTTATGTTTAACGGATTTGGAAACTTGTTTAGCAGGGGTTGAATTTTTTTTAGCCGGTGGCATTGAAGCTTCTGGCGAAGCTGCCCATCCTTCTGCGAGCGACGCACAAAGAAAAATCAAAATTAGCAATAAATAAACTCCGCTCCGCCGGAACAGTGGTCTGCGGAGGACTTTTGCGAGACGAGACGTCCCCGCCGAGGAGCGCAACGGAGCGAGCGCGCTAAACCTTTGGCGCGCGCGAGCGGCTCCGTCCGAAGCAGACCACTGTTCCGGCGGAGCGGATACTTTACTCATTTGAGTTTCTTTTTCAGGAGCTCGTTCACGAGATTGGGGTTGGCTTTGCCTTTGGAGGCCTTCATCACCTGGCCCACGAGAAACATCAAAGCATTTTCCTTGCCGGCTTTGTAGTCCTCAACCGACTTCGGATTTTTTGAGATCACTTCGTCGCAGGCGGATTCGAGGGCGCCGGTGTCGGAGATTTGACCCAAGCCTTTTGCTTCAACTATTTTTGAGGGCGGCTGTCCGGTTTTTACCCATTCGGGGAAGACTTCTTCGCGGCAGGCCTTTAGACTGACGGCGCCTTTTTCGATCAGACTTAAAATTTCGAGGAAGCCGTCGACGGAGAGGCGAATGGGTTTGCCGGCGTCACCGGAGTCGATGCCGAGGATTTCGACGGCGGGTCGGGTCGGAATGACGATATGATTTTCTTCGATCCGCATGTCCTCGACTTCGCCCGCGCGCTCGTTGGCATAGGCCATCACCGACCCGATAAGCCAATTGACCAGATTCTTGTGCTGGCTGGCGGCGATACGGCCGGCAAGATTTTCGAACACGCTCACAAGCCCGGAGTTTTCGATCAACAATCGCGCGTCGTAATCGGTTAAGCCGTATTGCTTCATCATCCGCTCGCGCTTCTGCGCCGGAAGCTCAGGCAAACGCGACCGGACCGCTTCGATCTCGGTGGTTTCGACGATAAACGGAACCAGGTCCGGCTCCGGAAAGTACCGGTAATCATGCGCTTGCTCCTTGGAACGCATCGAATGCGTCGTGCCTTTGGCGGCGTCAAATTGCCGCGTTTCCTGCACAATCGCTTCACCCGCCTCGACCGCCTTGATCTGTCGGGCGATCTCGTAATCCAGCGCGGCGCGGACATTTTTAAAAGAATTGATGTTCTTGATCTCGACGCGCGTGCCAAACGGATCCGCGGCGCTGCGTCGGATCGACACATTGGCGTCACAGCGCAGTTGCCCCTTTTCCATGTCGGCGTCCGAGACCCCCGCCGCCTTCACGATGGCCTTCAGGTGCGTGAGATACGCATACGCTTCCGAGGAGCTTTTGATCTCGGGCTCCGAAACGATCTCGGCGAGCGGTACACCGGCGCGGTTCAGATCTACAAAGCTGGCGCGAGCGTCGTGAGTGAGTTTTCCGGCGTCTTCCTCTAGATGGAGGCGCGTGATATTAATTTTGCGTGGCTTACCGTCGTCGCCGATGATGTCGACTCCTCCGCCCGAGCCGAGCGGCAGGTCGTACTGCGAAATCTGATAGCCCTTGGGCAGATCGGGATAAAAATAATTTTTGCGGTCGAACTTCACCCGCTTCGCCACGGTGCCGCCGATCGCGAGTACCGCGGTCATTCCGAGGTCGAACACGCGCGCGTTTAATACGGGCAGCGTACCGGGGTAACCCGCGCAGATCTGACACACTTGCGAATTCGGCACGGCACCAAAAGTGGTCGGGCATCCGCAAAAAATCTTGGTCTTCGAGGCCAACTGCACATGGACCTCGAGGCCGATCACGACATCGTATTTAATTGTCATTGCGAGCCGTCCTCGGCGAAGCAATCTCCCAAAGAACCGGTCCTCTGGTAGTTTGCTTCGCTACGCTCGCAATGACGTGCTTGTTTAACTCGCATAAATTTTAGGACGCCGGTCGGCCGCGCCGGATTTTTGTTCAAAAGCGTAGGCGGCTTTGAGCAGAGTCGTTTCGGCAAAGGGCTTGGACATAAATTGCAGACCGACCGGAAGTCCTTGCGCGGTGTAGCCGCAGGGTACGGAAATGGCCGGAACGCCGACCAGGTTGGCCGACAGTGTGTAAATATCGGAGAGGTACATGCTCATGGGATCGCTGGTTTTTTCGCCGATCTTGAAGGCGCCGGAGGGCGCGGTCGGGCAGATCAGAACATCCGCTTGCTGGAACGCGCGCTCGTAGTCGTCGATCATTTTGCGGCGGACTTTCATCGCCTTCAGATAGTACGCGTCGTAATATCCGCTCGAAAGCGCGAAGGTTCCGAGAATGATCCGGCGCTTGGCTTCGGCGCCCAATCCCTGCTGGCGGGTCCGCAGATACAAGTCGGCCAGACTCTTGGCTCCCAGGTCGCGGTCGCCGTAGCGCACGCCGTCGAAGCGCGCGAGATTGGAGCTGGCCTCACAGGGACCGACGATGTAATACACCGAGACCGCGTGCTCCGTGTGCGGCAGCGAGACGGGTACGATCTCCGCGCCAGCGTCGGTGAGGATCTTGATCGAGCGGTCAAACGCGGCCTGAACATCGGGCGGCAACGGAAAGGACAAAAATTCTTTGGGCAGACCGACCCGCAGGCCTTTGATAGTTTCGCCGAGTGGTTTGGAGTAGGGTTCCACCGGCACGCGGGAGGAGGTCGAGTCCATTGAGTCATGACCCGCGATCACTTCTAAGATACGCGCGCTGTCTTCGACCGTGGCCGTGATCGGACCGATCTGATCCAGGCTCGAGGCGAACGCGACAAGGCCATAGCGGGACACGCGGCCGTAGGTGGGCTTAAGGCCCACCACGCCGCAGAACGACGCGGGCTGACGCACCGAACCGCCCGTGTCCGAACCCAGCGCAACCGGAACCAGACCTGCCGCGACGGCCGCGGCCGATCCCCCGCTCGATCCTCCCGGCACGCGCTCGGTGTCCCAGGGATTCCGCGTCGGGCCGTAACAGGAAGTTTCGCATGAAGAACCGAACGCAAATTCGTCCATATTGACCCGGCCGGTCAGCACCGCGCCTTCGGCCAGCAGCCGATTGATGACCGTCGCGTTGTACGGAGAAAAAAATCCTTTGAGGATGCGGGATCCGCAAGTGGTTTCCCAGCCGGTGACGCAGAGATTGTCTTTGATCGCGATTGGAACACCGGCCAGCTTCCCCTTGGGATTCGCTTCGGCGGACGCGACCGCCCGGGCCGCGTCGCGGCCTTCGACCGATATAAACGCATGGATCTGTGGGTTGAGCGCGTCGATCTGGTTCAGATGCGAAGCGAGCACTTCACGCGCCGATCGACCCGAGGCCAAATGCTGACGGATAAAACTCATGTGCTTTTAATCTTTACGCTCGATGATGGGAGGTACTTCGATCATGCCGCGGTCGGCGCGCGGCGCGATCTCGAGCAGGCGTTCCACGCCAAGCGGCGGCCGGACTTCATCGGGTCTAAAAGCATTTTTCATCTCGAAGGGATGGTACGCGGGCTCGGCGCCCTGCGTGTCGACCGATTCGAGCTTCTGGATGTAACCCAGAATTTCCTCGAACTGTTGGCCGAGCTTCGCCGACTCCTCGTCCGTCAACTCGATGCGGGCTAATTGCGCGACTTTTTTGACATCAATTTTTGCCATAGAGCCCGCATTTTATCATGCCAGGTTCAGTTTTGGCTCTAGATCACGGCAGGGCGATTAAAAATCGTACCGAACCGTACCGTAGTAGGTGTGGGAGTTGTATTGGTCTTTGAGTTCCAAGTCCCAGTTGCCGGAGAGCGTCCAGCTGCCTTGGGAGAGGAGGGCGAGTTCGGCTCCGACGAGGAGGCCTTCGGTGGCGGGTTTGGCGCCTGTGGTGGTGAAGGAAGATCCTCCGCCGATGAAGTTTGAAGTGGTTTGGAGGTTGTCGTCCGTGTAGTCATGGAGCCAGGCGGCTTTAATGGATGGGATGAGAATTCCGACACCCTCCCAGAGGAGCGGATAAGCCAGCTTCGTTCCAAGGGCTTGGGACAATTGCTGATAGCCTTCGGATTCCACCGAGAGGTTGAGCGCTCC
>JAGVCY010000260.1 GCA_020058965.1 Candidatus Omnitrophota bacterium
AGGTTTTTGTGCGCGTAAGAACAAGTAGCGGGTTGGGCTGACCCAGGCAGGGATTTTGATTACACCTGGAAAAGAGCCGCCGAGAGGGTCGACCCAGCCGGTGACTGGAAGACGCTCGCATACAATTTTTTCAGGATCTAAATGTAGGCTGGAAGCAAGCCGCGAGATTATGTCAGAGTTCTGATAAAAGAAAATCATTGGCACACCGCGTGAGGCAAACAACCACTTTGTGATGCCGAACGACGCCCGCTCCAATCCATAAATCCATCCTTCCAATGTTGGCTCGGCAATCAATACGGATCCTCCGGGTTTTAGGACCCGCGCGGCAGATGCAAAAATTTGTTCGAGCATTTGCAGAGAATCCCGGAGTCGGTTGCCTTGAACATGGTGCAGGCAGAGCAGGTACATGACGATGTCCTGAGAATTATCGGCGATTCCGTGCAAGTCGCGGGCATCGCCGACTACTTTACGGATATTGGGCATATTGATCCGGTCCAGCATGGCGGGTGAAATATCCAGGACTGTTACGCTTTTTGCTGAGCGCGTATCGTAAGGGAAAAATCCGCCGTTTCCTATATCAAGCACATCACGGCCCAAGGTGATCGGAGCGACGAGCTCGCCGATCCGGTTGTAAACACTCGCCCAAGTATCCGAGGCCTTGGAGTAATCGGAGGCGATTTTGTCGAAGTGTTCTTGGTGATTATTCATACAATCTGCTCAAAAAGTATCAGATGCGAGGCGCGACAAGCGATGCGTGGTACTGCCACGTGAGCGCGGAGCAACGACGCAGATGATGCTTTTTGAGCAGATTGTTATGCTTCGTCACGGGGTGCGCGGTTAGGCGTGAAAACTACATCCAGGATCAACGCCGTTAGGATCAGCTGAAACCCGATGATGATCGGAAGCGCCGCAAACATCACCATACCGGCCGGTGTCGGCTCGCCCGGGTGGGGCGGCGAGATCCAGAGCGAAGCGCCATAAATCACGCCGAACGCGAAGATCGGGACCCCGGAGACTGCGCAGAGGGTAAGCGCGCCGAAGTCTCTGAGCACATAACGAAGATAAAACCGCCGCCAAACACCCTTGGCTAGAAGGATCGGAAACCGGGTCGCGATGTGGTGCACGCGGATGTGGCTTTTTTCGCCTTCATAAACAGGCAGCATGTCCACATCGACGATCTTGGCTCCGATGATATTCAGCTCGATCAACATGCTTGTTTCAAAAAAGTAATCCCGCGCGATGGCCTTGCTGTCCAGCCGGCAAAAAGTTTTGGCGAGCAGCGCGGTGTAACCGTTCGTGACATCAAAGACATTCCAATACCCTGAAACCAATTTGGTCATCAGGGAGTGAAGCGCGTTGCCGAGCCGGCGGACGGGCGGCATGGACTGCAGCGCCGTCAGGTCGCCAAAGCGGTTGCCCTTGGTGTAATGCGCGTGGCCGTGAAGAATGGGTTTGAGCAAATGAGGGAGGAGATCAGGTTTCATTTGTCCGTCGGCATCCATTTTGACTAAAATGTCAGCCCCGAGTTCGCACGCCTTTTTGTATCCGGTCAGCGTGGCGCCGCCGACCCCTTGATTTTTTTCGTGGATCAGAAGTGTGATCCTCGGGTCGGCTACCGATCGCGCGCTGTCCGAGGTTCCGTCCGAAGAACCATCGTCAACCACCACGATGTGATCGATGAAATCAGGAATGCCTTTGATGACGGCCGGAAGACTGGCGGCTGCTTTGTACGAGGGGATGACGACTGCGAGGGTGAGGTTATGGAGTGCCATGAAGGGGTATTCTACACAGCCAGCTCAATTTTTAACAGATTGCTGCGATCGCTGAAAAGCCGCGTACCGCTTGAATCCCTCCGGATTGGGAAAAGGATTTTCGGCCTTGGCGAACTGAAGGCGGCTTCCTTTACTTGCATCCATTCCTTGCGTGCGCATGTTCATGCCCCATTGCGCGGTGTGGATTATTTTGAATCCCACCCAAAACATCAGCAAGCCCACTCCGGCAATTTTGGTCCAGCGCTTGAAGGTTGTTTTGGCCGCGAGCGCGCAAGTCATCAGCACGAGTCCCGTAAAAGGCCCGATCAGGTACCGCTCCGGAGTATTCGTCCTTTGCGATAGAATCAGCAGAGTTTCTAAAAAAATAAAATCCGCCACGGCATACACCACCAAAATTCTCATGACCCGCGCAGAGGAGTCGTGTCTCGATGAGCGGAAAAAATAGTAAAGCCCCGATCCGAGCAGGACCACCACCAGTCCGGCCGAGGCGGTCTGAGGAACGGACCTGCCGGCCAGATCGGTGAAGTAACTCTGCCACGACCGCGCGCTATCACCCACCACGGCCGAAAAAGTTTTAAATCCGGATTCAAAAAGATCTGACGCCAAAAATCCAAACATCGCCTCTTTTGCCGCCACCCCCGGTCGGTGCATGAGCAGGTAGTTGTGTGTCATCCAGGCGGTTATCGGCAGCGAGGCGACCAGTCCGAACGGAACCGTCATCCGCAAGCGTTTCCAAAAAGATCCGTCGGAACATAGCAGGATGCAGAGGGATGCGAGGGCCAGATAAGTGACGCCCGAGTAACGGATCAGAGGGATAAGGCCTGTGATGAGCGCAGCGGCCACCAGTCGCCGCTTGCCCGGACGGTCCATCAGGCGGATCATCATCAGCACACTGAGCTCGATCATCACCAGATAAAGCGGTTCAGACAACACCCATCCAAAAAGGTGCCGCCACAGCTCTGTAAAAAAAAGCACGCCGATCGCCATCGCGCCCATGCCGATCTTTTTTCCGGCCGCATTAACGATAAAACCCGCTAGAAAAAGCGCCGCGGCGCAATAAAGGGTGTTTAAAACCCATGCCGCGTCTGCGGGATGAACTTTTAAAAGCGATTGGAGTATCGCCGGAGACACGGCGCAAAGCGGCGGCGAAGAGGTG
>JAGVCY010000294.1 GCA_020058965.1 Candidatus Omnitrophota bacterium
GATTTTTGCAGGAGGCGAAGTGCTTGGACCGATTTGGGACCGTCTGATCTCTGAAGGGAAGCGCTGGGGGCTCGTCCCTTGCGGTTTGGGCGCACGCAACACGCTGCGTTTGGAAGCGGGTAACGGACTTTATGGACACGAGTACGACGAGACTCGCACGCCGTTTGACGGCCGGCTCGCCTGGCTCGTCAACAGCACCAAGGACTATATCGGAAAAAAAGCGCTTGAGGTCAAGAAGACCGCCGGCGTTGCCGAAAAACTGGTCGGGTTTAAGGTGGATCATAAAGCCGTCGCGCGGGATGGATACGCGATCTTCAAGGAGGGTAAGCGCGTCGGAAAAGTCGCGAGCGGCACCTATTCGCCCTCGCTCAAAATAAATATTGGTTTGGCTCATGTCGCGGCGGAATATACTGCGCTTGGCACTCAGCTCGAAGCCGAAGTTCACGGCCGTTTGGTTCCGATCGAAATTGTGAAGTTACCGTTTACGCCCATTCGGCATTTATAAAGGAAGGAAAAGTCATGGACCTGTCGAAGCATAAATTTTTGGAAACGCATGAGTGGATCCGTGTGGAGGGGAATAAAGGCGTGGTCGGGATTTCGGATCATGCGCAGCGCGAAATTTCGGATGTTGTTTTTGTCGAACTGCCCAAGGCGGGCCGCGTCGTGAAGCAAAAAGAATCCTGCATGGTGATCGAGTCCGTCAAAGCCGCGTTCGATATTTATTCGCCTGTCTCGGGCAAGATCACGCGCGTCAATGACAAGGTCGCGGGAGATCCCGGTCTCGTCAACCAGGCCGCCTTCGGTGACGGCTGGCTTTTTGAGATCGAATTGACCGATCCGTCCGAGCTCAACAACCTGCTCGACGCCAAAAAGTACGAGGAAACGAAGCACCACGCGCACTAATCAGGAATTCTAAATACTTTTTATGCAATATGTAGCTAACACCGAAGCCGATAAAATCGAAATGCTCCGCACGATAGGCGTGAAGAGCTTTGAAGATCTTTTGTCAGGCATTCCCGCCGAGCTGCGCGTGTCCGCCTCGGGATTGAAGCTTCCGAAGGGCGTGTCTGAGATGGAATTGATGGCCGATCTCAAAAAGCGCGGTCAAAAAAACGCGCACGCCGATCGCAACGCATGCTTCTTGGGCGCCGGCGTCTATGACCATTACATTCCTGCGATCGTGAATCCGCTTGTCACCCGCGGCGAGTTCATCACGGCCTACACACCCTACCAGGGCGAGGCGAGCCAGGGCACGCTTCAGGCGATTTACGAATACCAAACGATGATCTGTCTTCTGACCGGAATGGATGTGTCCAACGCGTCGATGTATGACGGCGCCACCTCGGTCGCGGAAGCCGTTTTGATGGCGCTTCGCGGATCCGATCGCAAGCGCGTGGTTCTCTCGGAGCTGCTGCACCCCGAGACGATCCAAACCGTTCGCACGTACCTCACCGATATTCCGAGCGAAATCGTTTTGGCGCCGCATCGCGGTGGAAAAACGGGACTCGACACGCTGAAGAGTCTGGTGAATGCTGACACCGCCGCGGTGGTGTATCAGAATCCGAATTTTTTGGGTTATGTCGAAGAGGCGGCCGATCTCTCAGCTGTCGCGCGTGCCGCGGGAGCTATGGTCATCGCATGTGTGAATCCGCTTTCGCTCAGTCTTTTGGCGACGCCTGGCGAAACGGGTGCGGATGTGGCGGTTGGCGACGGTCAACCGCTCGGGAACTCCGCCGGATTCGGCGGCCCGCACTTTGGATTTTTTGCGGTGAAGGAAGCGCACATGCGCAAGCTGCCCGGCCGTATCAGCGGCATCACGCAGGATAAAGAAGGCAGCCGCGCGTATGTTCTGACGCTGCAAGCGCGCGAGCAGCATATTCGCCGCGAGAAGGCGACTTCCAATATTTGCACCAATCACATGCTCTGCGCGCTCAAAGGGCTGATTTTTTTGTCGGCGCTGGGACCGAACGGATTTAGGAGGATGGGCGAGCTCAATGTCCAACAAAGCCACGCCGCGCTGGAGCGCCTGACCAAGCTGAAAGAAGTGAAGTCATTGTCGGACGCCCCGTTCTTTAACGAGTTCGCCGTGACGATCGCGAAGGATCCCGAGCGTTTAAAAATGGCCTTTGCCGCGGAGCATTTGATCGGGCCGCTGCACCTGGGACGGTTCCGCAAGGATTGGGAAAACGTGTACCTCGTTGCTGTCACCGAACAACGCAGTGACGAAGAGATCGACCGCCTGGTCGAAGCGATCCGGAAGGCGTAGACGCAGCATGAGCAAACTTATTTTTGAAAAAAAATCCCTGAATTCCGGCGATCATCTGCCGGAACCTAAAAAAGGCTTTGACGCGGCGATGTACTTTCCGGCGTCGGCGGCGCGAAAAAGCCCGACGCATCTTCCCGAGTCAGCCGAACTGGATGTCGTGCGTCACTTCACGCGCCTCTCGCAAAAAAACTTCTGTGTCGACACCAATTTTTATCCGCTCGGTTCGTGCACGATGAAGTACAACCCCAAGGTCAACGACCAGATCACGACGTGGCCGTTCTACTCACGCATTCATCCCTATCAGGACGAGTCGCAGGTGCAGGGAATGCTGGAAATCATTCGCGAGCTTGAAGGTTCGTTGGGCGAAATTCTCGGCATGGACGCGTTCAGTCTTCAGCCGGCCGCCGGAGCGCACGGCGAGTTCGCGGGCCTGCTCATGATCAGCGCGTACCACAAGGCCAACGGTCAAAAGCGCAATCAAGTCCTCGTTCCGGATTCCGCGCACGGAACCAACCCGGCCAGCGCGGCGTTGTGCGGCTACGAGGTGGTCACGGTGAAGACGGATGAGCAGGGCCGTGTGGATCTGAACGAACTACGTGCCAAGGTCGGCCCCCAAACGGCGTGTTTCATGCTGACCAACCCGAACACGCTCGGAATTTTTGAGACCAGCATTCGCGAGGTGACGAAGATCGTTCACGCGGCCGGAGGTCAGGTTTATTACGACGGCGCGAACATGAACGCGCTGCTGGGTATCGCCCGGCCGGGGGACATGGGCTTTGACGTGGTGCACGTGAACCTGCACAAAACTTTTGCCGTGCCGCACGGCGCGGGCGGGCCGGGCTCGGGTCCGGTGGGCGTGAAGAAGCATTTGGAAAAGTTTTTGCCTTATCCGCGGCTCAAAGAAACTTCGAGCGGGCTGGTGTGGAACTATGATCTGCCGCATTCCATCGGCCGTCTGCGTTCGTTTTATGGAAACGCCGGAGCGTTTTTGAGGTCCTACTGCTACATCAAGGCGCTTGGCGCGGAAGGTTTGAAGGAAGTGTCGGTCAATGCGGTGCTCAGCGCCAATTATCTCAAGGCGCGGCTGGCCAAGCATTACAGTCTGCCGCATCAGGCCCATTGCATGCATGAGTTCGTATGTTCCGCCAGCAAGCAAAAAGCTCATGGCGTGCGGGCGTTGGACATCGGAAAGCGGTTGTTGGACTACGGTCTGCACGCGCCGACGGTTTATTTTCCGATGATCGTGGAAGAGGCGATGATGATCGAGCCGACTGAGACGGAATCCAAGGATGTTCTGGATAAATTCGCGGATGTCATGATCCAAATCGCCGAAGAAGCCGAAAAAAATCCCCAAGCCGTTATCGACGCGCCTACAAAGACCCCCATCCGCCGGATCGACGAGGTGATGGCCGCGCGCAAGCCCAACCTCCGCTGGACTCCGGCCGGCGCGTCCGAACCCAAACTCGCCAGTGCGAATCTCACGACATCGAGCACGTGTTGTGCTTGAATCAGGGTTGCCACTATCGACCGATCTGGCCGGCGCCTCCGCCGGCACAGGATGCTCCCCGCGGCGGGAACCCTAATTTAACCCCATGTTTGAAGTTTGGCGATTGCTTGAGCTTTGTCAGCCGGAGGATCCGGCTTGGAATATGGCGGTGGATGAGATTTTGTTGGAGGGGGGCGGTGACGGGGAAGGGGTGTTGAGGTTTTATCGGTGGGCACGGCCGGCGTTGTCGATCGGGTATTTTCAAAGTGTCGATAAAATTGTTCAGTTGTTTGATTGTGAGGCACAAAAACTTTGGGTGGTGAGGCGGCCGACGGGTGGGGGGGTGGTGCGGCATGGGGAGGACCTGACGCTGTCGATTTCGGTACCTGAAAATCATCCAATGTTTGCCGGAGGAGTCAGCGATTCGTACCGGGCGGTTCACACGGTGATTTTGGAAGCGTTGCTACCGATGTTTCCGGGGTTGGCGTTTAGTGCTTGTGAGGCGCCGCGCAAGGCGAGGAGTGAGAGGCTTTGTTTTGAGGAGCCGGTGGCGTGCGATGTGGAGTGGCGCGGTCAAAAAGTCATCGGCTCCAGTCAGCGGCGGAAAAATGGACGGCTTTTGCACCAAACATCGGTCCAGCTTCCGGAGAATGCGGCCGAGATGGCGCGCCGGATCGCCTGCGAATTTGAAAAACACTGGAATTTGCGCACCGTGCCGGGACAACTTTTCCCCCAAGAAAAAAATTTGGCGGAGGCGCGTCGAACCGCCGCCGTCTTGTCGGCCGATTGGGCGTTTGTTCCGTCGATGTGTGCGGCGGACAAGCATCCTGTTTGTTCTTGACGGGTTTGTTGAATTACAATATTATTTTGTCAACAGAGTTCGAATTTTTCGACCGGAGGAACCATGGTAGTTAAAAACGGTGTAATGGAAGCGACGCAGCCCGCATTCGCGCTGCATCACAATATGTTCGTGCCGAAGAAGATGTTTTTCACCAAAGGTGTCGGACATCATCGCTATGAACTCCGGTCGTTTGAGATGGCGCTGCGCGACGCGGGCATCGAAAAGAGCAATCTCGTTTATGTGTCGAGCATTTATCCGCCCGAGTGCAAGATGATCTCGCGCGCGGAAGGCATCAAGGAAATTGTGCCGGGCATGATCACCTTCGCGGTGATGGCCCGCTCGACTTCCAACGAGCCCCGCCGGCTGGTCGCATCCTCGATCGGCTGCGCACTGCCATCCAACTCCTCCGATTACGGATATCTCAGTGAACTTCACACCTACGGCAAGACGGAAAAAGAAGTGGGTGATGAGGCAGAGGATTTGGCGGCCGCGATGATCGCCACGACCTTCGGCATTGAATTTGACGAAGAAAAGAGCTGGGACGAGAAGGAAGAGTCTTTCTGTCTGCACGATAAGATCTACAAAACGTTGAACTGCACCCAGTCCGCCGTGGTCGAAAAGGGCGGTTATACGACGACGATCGCCTGCGCTGTTCTACTTTTCTAGACTCCTGTCATCCCGAGGGGCGCGAGCCCCGAAGGATCCAGATCCTTCGCTACGCTCAGGATGACTGTGTTTCATGAAAAATCAAACTGACCTTTCGATCGTAGTTCCGGTATTTAATGAAACGGCGGTTTTTCCTGAGCTTCTGCGCAGGATCACCGCCGTTTTAGATTCTCCGCGGCTTTCGTCGGCGGAAATCATTTTTGTCGATGACGGAAGCCGCGACGATACTCTGGCGCAAATTCGCGCCGCATCCTCCAAAGACTCCCGCATTCGGTACCTGAGTTTTTCGCGTAACTTCGGTCATCAGGTCGCGGTAAGCGCCGGAATCGAACATGCCGGCGGCCGTTGTGTTGCCGTTATTGACGGCGACTTGCAGGACCCTCCGGAGCTCATCCCCGAGCTGATGGCGAAACACGCCGAAGGCTGGGAAGTGGTTTATGCCGTGCGCAAAAAGCGCAAAGAAGGCCCCTTGAAGCGGCTAGCCTACTTTCTTTTTTATCGGATGATGGACCGAATTTCGGATATTGAGATACCGCTGGATACGGGTGACTTTTGCCTCATGGACCGCAAGGTCGTGGATGTTCTCAAGGCCATGCCCGAGCGGAATCGATATGTGCGGGGCATACGGGCTTGGGCGGGATTCCGGCAGACGGCGTTTCCTTATGAGCGCGACAAGCGCCAGGCGGGGGAGGCGAAGTACTCGCTCGCCAAGCTGATCCGGTTGGCCATGGACGGCGTCACATCTTTTTCGGATTTTCCGCTTAAGCTATGCGGGTACATTGGATTTTTTATTGCCGGAATGAGTGTGGTCGGTTTGGCGTACACGATTGTCTCCAAATTCTTTTTTGACACCACGCCCCAGGGTTGGACTTCTATCCTCATTGCCGTGCTGTTTATCGGCGGGGTTCAGCTCGTCATGTTGTCTGTCGTGGGTCACTACATATCCCGCATCTACGCCGAAGTTCGTCAACGCCCACTCTACGTACTCAAAGAGTCCAGCGACCGACACTAGTTATCTTATTTATGCGAGTATTTACAACCCCTGGGGTGGGGTGTAGAATACGCAAACATTTTTGGGTGCCCTCTTTCGGGGGTTTTTGAAGAATATCACATGGAGGATCGATAGATGAAGAAGGTATTTTTTGTTCTCGCAATCGCTTTTGTTGCCGCCGGTTGCGCCGCGGGACGTAATAACTACCAGTCGGATATCGACGCGATGAATGGAAAAATCGCAGGCCTTCAGTCTCAACTGGATTCCAAGAACCGCGAGCTTGCAGGACTTCAGGATCAGCAGCGCATGACGGCCCAGCAATTGGACGCCGCCAATCGCGCAAAAGCCGATGCCGACAGCCGTCTGAACCAAGCGCTCGACAAGCTGGCTAGCCGGCCCGCCACAACCGCTGATACGACTTCCGTCAAGAAGTCCAGCTACATCAAGTAAATCAGGCATCAGCGGGAGATATGTCCGCTTCCAATGACCCGGACCCGAAGCTGAATTTAAGCGCTTCGGGACCTGGGAGAATTCCTTGGTACCAGGATGTGCGCTTCATCTCGGTGCTTTTGGTGGTTGTCGGGCTACTGGCCTTACCGCTGGTTTGGATGAACCGCACATGGTCGGTTCAGAAAAAAGTTGTTATAACGATTATTTCGTTGGTGATCGCGGCGCTTATGTTCTGGGCGAGCGGTTATCTGATCGCATGGATTGAGCAGGAAAAAACCTCGCATCAAGATTCACTCGAATCGCTGTCTCGTTCGGCAAAAATCTAGACCCTAGTTTCTTCTATTGCGGAAGTGGCGGAATTGGCATACGCGCAGGTCTCAGAAGCCTGTGTCTCACGACTTGAGGGTTCAAATCCCTCCTTCCGCACCATAATTTACCGAAATCACTCCATTCGCTCATTTTGGTCGCTCACCCAACCCTTCGGTTATAATGCAACCCATATGAGTAAGACGCAGCATCCGGATAAGGGGCCTAATGATAAGCGCGTGGCGACGAATCGTCAGGCGAGTCACTTCTATGAGATTTTGGAGACTCGGGAAGCGGGGCTGGTGTTGACGGGAACTGAGGTGAAGTCGCTGCGGGCGGGGTTGTGTCAGATTTCGGAAGGGTTTGCCAGGTTCGAGAAGGGGGAGCTTTTTCTTTATAGCATTCACATCGGACCCTACGAGCAGGGGAATATCAACAATCATCTGCCGAATAGGCCGCGGAAGCTTCTCCTCAAGCGGTCGGAGCTCAAGCGCTACTTCGGCCTGTTAACCCAGAAGGGCTTGACGATTGTGCCCTTAAGCGTATACTTTAAACACGGGCTCGTGAAATGCGATATCGGCGTGGCGAAGTCCAAAAAAGTTTTTGACCGGCGGGACGACATCAAGAAAAAGCTCAATCAGCGCGAGACCGACCGCGCCATCAAAGAGCGTTTCCGCAAGTAGGTAAAAAGTCTCGGGGGCGACTGGTATCGATCCGGATACCGCTCGCGTAGTGGCCATGCGGAGGTTGCAGGGAGGCCTCCTAAAACACCTTGCACAATACAAACGCGAAAAATACGCGCTTGAACTCGTTCCAGGTACCGACGTTTCGGTTACCTGTGATGAGCCCAGTAGCTCTCTAATCGGAGCTACCGTCAGCCACCCGCGTCCGCGAGGGTGATGTCTGGCGTAATTAGCGGACTGGTCCGAAGGAGGTGTCTCCTAGCCTTCGGACGAGATTTAATGGGGGCTGGCTAGGCGTGAACCCTGTTCGTCGGGGGCATGCCGGCGAGAACGTATAGACGCGACTAAGCATGTAGAGGCTACGCTTGTGATTTCCGGAGACGCGGGTTCGATTCCCGCCGCCTCCACCAATTTAGAACTGGCCACGTCATGTGGCCGGTTCTAAATTAATCTAAGTATCGAGACATTCTTCTCATACTGATCATCAAAAAAGACGGGGGTTATGCCATGGTAAGAGTTAAATGGATCGCATTTTTATCCGTTCTTTTAATCGCGGAGCCCGTCGTGGCATCTGAGCTTTTATCCTCCGACGGGGCCAAGCAAGCGCCGGGCAAAAGCGTAAGTAGTTTTGTTCAAGCGATGAAGCAAAGCGAGCAGCTTCAGGAAAATGCGGGCGCGCTGTTGGAGCTTCAAAACAAGCCGCTTCTGGCTGTGAAGACTCCGCAGAATGAAGCGGTTGTTATTTCCGGCGGGGACATCACTTTTAACAAGACGGGCGATATCATCGTTATTTCTTCGACCGTTAATTTACTCCCCGCGGTAAGACTGAATTTAAAGGATCCGAATACCGTTGAATATGGGAACACGATATTTGGCGGATCGATCGTGCCATACAATCGTGACAGCGCTCCCGGTTCTTGGGCGCAGGTGATGGATATTGCCATCCAAATGACCAAACAGCTCGCCTCCGCCACCACGGCACCGCAGGATCTAAAGCTTCTTCAGAAATTTATAAAAAATCTGGAGCATGATTACAAGCAAACCCTGAGCGTAGAATCCGTGAGCGCCACAGACCGTATTGTGGTTTCGGTGATTGGCGGAATGATACAGGTAACGGCCCCGTATCCCGGTCCATTCAATGGGGGTTATTTTACTTATAACCGCAAAAGCGGCGTTATCAGTGAAGGTCATTCGCAGTACGCGGGGAATTTTCCAGTGAGCGTGGAACTTCTAAACCGCATGATCGCACAGGTTGAAAAAGCGATTTTGATTCAGACGGATCCGGCGCAATGCCGCGAGCTGAACAAAGTTTTGCGTGTTTTAGGTCAGGATCTTCGCCGGCTCCAAAAATAGTTCATTCAATCGCATCGACTCAATCTTCCTTGACTCAGCATTCGGGGTCAATCCACGCAATTCAATAATAATTATTGCTTACTATTGATATTCAATATTAATCAATTATACTCCATTCTAAATAATGGAGGGTTCTGTGAAAGTCAGTCAAAGCAAATGGTCGGCCGATGCGGGATGGCAGCCGGCGCTCCCTAACAAGGTCGATTCAGCCGTGCAATGGGTTTTGGTATTTGCCAGCACGGAGCTTATTCAAAAAAAAGAGTTGCTTGCCGAACTTAGAAAATGTTATCCAGCGGCCCACTTTTTTGGCTGCTCGACTGCCGGCGAGATTATTTCTACGCATGTCTCCGATGATACTTTGGTGGCCAGCGCGATCCAGTTGGAGCATACCTCCGTTCGGGTCCAATCCATGCTCATAACCTCCACAGAAGAGAGCTTTGAGATCGGGCAAAAACTTGCCGAAAGTCTTCCCAAGGCAGAATTAACCCATGTGTTTGTTCTGTCCGACGGGCTTCATATCAACGGCAGCGATCTGGTCCGAGGCCTGAGCAAGAATTTGCCAAGCCATGTGGCTGTGACCGGAGGCCTTTCGGGGGACGGCGCGCGTTTTGAAAAAACCTTTGTGCTGACGGGAGACAGTGTTGAATCGAATCGTGTCGGGGTGGTCGGATTTTATGGAAGCCGGATGCGCATCGGATATGCCTCGCTTGGCGGATGGGATCCATTTGGCCCTGAGCGCGTCATTACCCGCTCAAGCGGAAACATTCTCTACGAGCTGGACGGCAAGTCCGCATTGCAGCTGTATAAAACCTACTTGGGCGAGCACGCCGAGGGTTTGCCCGCCACGGGCTTACTTTTCCCTTTGAGTCTTCGTATGGGGGAGGGAGACTCTGCCGTGGTGCGCACGATACTTTCGGTGAATGAGAAAGATGAGAGCATGGTGTTTGCCGGAAATGTTCCGGAAGGTTCGTTCGCCAGATTCATGAAGGCCAATTTTGACCGTTTGATCGACGGCGCGGAGGGCGCCGCTAAGGTAAATTTTAATGCCATCGGCTCCGTCTCCCCTTCGTTAGCCGTGCTGATCAGCTGCGTGGGCCGTAAATTAATTCTTAAGCAGCGCGTCGAAGAAGAGATAGAGGGAGCCCGGGACGTGCTCGGCCCGTCCGCCGCGCTGACCGGATTCTATTCTTACGGAGAAATATCTCCGTTCACGCCCGGCGCAAAGTGCGAGCTGCATAATCAAACGATGACCATCACATCGTTTTTGGAAATATGATGTCCGTTTATGGAATGGCATAGTCTGCTCAAACGCCAGATCAAAAAGTACTTTCCGGACGGAATTCCTCAGGGTTATAACCAGGAATTTATTAAAGCCGTTCATGAAGCTTATATAGGGTTTGATCAAGACCGTGGCATACTCGAGCGCTCGCTCGATTTAAGCTCGCAGGAACTATTCCAAGCCAACACGGACATGCGCGCCGTTTTTCGGGCCTTTCCCGATCTCTTTTTTCGCGTTGATCATGACGGTGTAATTCTCGACCACAAAGTTGGGGGCAGTGCGGACCTGTTTCGTCCAGGCGAGAAGTTGTTGGGGAAAAAAATTCAAAATATTCCGGATGGCAATGCCGGCGTCTTATTCCAGCAGGCCATTGACCAGGTCCGCAAAACTCAATCCACGGCAAGCATCGAATATGACGTCGTGGTCGGCGGGAAAAAACAATTTTATGAAGCAAGATTTTTGCCTTTGAGCGGCGCAAAGATCATCATCATCATTCGGAATATTACCGAACGAAAAAATGCGGAACAAGCTCTCATGGTAAGCGAAGAAAGATATTCCATCGCCGTCAAAGGCTCCAATGACGGTCTTTGGGACTGGGACCTAAAATCCAAGCAAATCTATTTTTCGCCTCAATGGAAAAGCCTTTTGGGCTACTCGGATGCCGAGATCGGGACAACGCCGGACGAATGGTATTCGCGCATCCATCTGGAAGACAGGGATATATTTTCTAGCAAAATGGATGAACATGTTGGCGGAGCGGAACCATTTTTTAAATGCGAGTACCGAATGCTGCACAAAGACGGTCGTTATTTGTGGATGAAAGCCCAGGGGGTCGCGCTGCGTGATCCGGAGGGATTCGCTTACCGCATCGCCGGATCTCAAACGGACGTTACCGACAGAAAAATTGTTGAAGAACAGCTTTTGCACAATGCTTTTCACGATTCTTTGACCGGATTGCCAAGTCGGTTGCTGTTCATGAATCGTTTGCGTCAGTCGATGGAGCATTCGAAGGGTCGGTCGAGTGAGGGCATGGCCGTGATGTTCATAGACTTAGACCGCTTTAAGCTCATCAACGATGGGTTGGGACATGGTATGGGCGACCAATTGCTGATCGAGGTTGCCAAGCGCCTGAAGGCCTGCGTTCGAAGCTCGGACACCATCGCCCGCATTGGCGGTGATGAATTTACGGTCCTTATGGAGCATGTGAAAGATTCGACAACCGTGAGCCATCTCGTCGGGCGGATTGAAGAGGGGCTAAGGGCCCCCTTTAATTTAGAGGGACAGGAAATTTATATTGCCGCCAGCATCGGCGTCGCCATGGGTTCAAGTGATTATGATAAACCCGAAGACTTGATGCGGGACGCGGATACGGCGATGTACCGCGCCAAAAGCAGCGGAGGCACGTTCGAGATTTATGACATTCACATGCATGCTCGAGTAGTTTCGCTTCTCAAATCCGAGAGCGAACTGCGCCGTGCCGTAGAAAATCAGGAATTTAGAATCTATTACCAACCCATCATCATGCTCACGACCGGGCGAGTCGTCGGCTTTGAAGCCTTGCTGCGGTGGCAACACGGCGTCAGGGGCCTCGTCGCTCCTGCAGAAATCATACCGTTGGCCGAAGAAACGGGGCTCATTATTCCTATTGGCAACTGGGTGCTCAAGAATGCGTGCAAGGACATGGTGCGTTGGCAAAAGCAATTTCCTAATAGTCCGCTGGAATTAAACGTCAATATGTCCTACAAGCAAATTTTGCAAGGGGATGTGCTGGTGAGTCAGATCCATGATGCTCTAAATGAGACCAAGATCCCGCCGCACACTCTCGCGTTGGAAATCACTGAAAGCGGAATCATGGAAAACCAGGAAGGGGTGATTCGCATGATCCAATCCCTGCGCAAACTTAATATTCAGATCGCCATTGATGATTTCGGGGTAGGGTATTCTTCGCTGAACTATTTGCACCGCCTGCCGATCGACAAGCTCAAGGTGGACAAATCATTTCTCGTGAATCCGGGAAGTTCCAATGAAACTGAATCCGTTTTAAAAGCCATCATCGCGCTGGCCCACAATCTCAATATTCCGGTCGTTGCCGAAGGGATTGAAGTCATGGAGCAGCTTTCCCTGCTGAAAGAGCTTCAATGCGAATTCGGCCAAGGATATTATTTCGCGGGGCCCATGCCGGCAGAAGCGGTCGCGGCCTTCATCCAATCCAATCAGTCCTTCCACGAAGTAATTAAATAGCCGGCTGAGACCGACGACAGACGCTAAAGGGATGGGATATAATGCCGGCATCCGTTTTACGTTATGACACCCAGGAGAAATGAAGTGGAAAAAATTTCAGGCAAGACCATCGTCGATCATTTGAACTGGCGCTACGCGACCAAAAAATTTGATAAGACACGCAAAATTACCGACGGGGATTGGCAGGTATTGGTCGAGTCGCTTCGCCTCGCACCGTCCTCCTTCGGCCTTCAGCCATGGAAATTCGTCGTCATCCAGTCGCCTGAACTTCGCAAAAAACTTACCCCCGCGTCCTGGAATCAGACGCAGATCGAGGATTGTTCTCATCTGATCGCGGTGGCGTCGCTCAAGTCGATCAACGAAGCGTACATCGACAAATTTGTGCGGTCGATCGCCAAAGAGCAGGGTGTTACCGAAGCTTCGCTCAAAGGTTATCGCGATATGATGACCGGGAGTTTGCTTCAGGGGCCCCGTTCGGCGGTGATCGACACCTGGGCGTCGCGGCAGGCCTACATCGCGATGGGATTTTTTATGTCCGCGGCGGCGATGATGCAGATCGACGCATGCCCGATGGAGGGTATCGTGCCTGAGCAGTACGATGAACTACTGGGCCTCAAGGGCACCGAATTTGGAACCCAGGCGGTTCTCGCGGCCGGTTACCGCGCGGCCGATGACGGTTATCAGAGCCGTAAAAAAGTTAGGTTTGAAAAATCCGAAGTGTTCCTGTCACGATAACCCGCGCTGATTTACGATCCGCATGAGGCGGTGGTCGATCGGATGGTTTAACAGAAGCGATCGCGCGGCTAAGCCGAGTGGTCGAGTTGCGGCGGATCGGTTGATCGTAGACGGCATTGAGGTAATCATTGTTCGAAAAGGCGTCCGTCACATCAGCATGAGGATATGTCCACCCGACGCGGGTGTGCGGGTGACCGTGCCGCATCGGCTGAAGGATGACGCGGTTCGGGCCGTTGTGATCGGAAAGCTCGAGTGGATTCGGCAACATCAAATGCGAGTTTTGGCGGCAGCGCGAGTCTCTGCACGAGATTTCGTGACAGGCGAGACGCACGAATTTTTTGGAAAGCAATTACCGATCCGTGTGGTCGAGGGCAAGGGGCGGGCGCGGATCGTCGAGCGGGAGGATAGCGGAATCGATCTGATGGTGCGGCCCGGAGCGACCCGAGCGGAGCGCGAGCGAACGCTGCAAAGATGGTACCGAAAGGAATTGGAAGGCCTGATTCCGACGCTTGTCGCGCGATGGGAGGGGCCGATGGGTGTGAAGGTCGCGGAGTGGGGCGTGAAGCGCATGAAGACCAAGTGGGGGACCTGCAACACGCGCGCCCGGCGGATCTGGATCAGTTTGGAACTGGCCAAAAAACCCATCCGTTGTCTGGAGTATATTGTGGTGCATGAAATGACGCATCTTTTGGAGCGAAGCCACAATCACCGCTTCAAGGGGCTGATGGATGGGTTTATGCCCGAGTGGCGGTTGATTCAACGGGAACTTAAGCAGCTCGATCAGAGTTCGGAAGGATTGGAATGACACTCGAAAACGGCGCGCAACCGCTCGAAGAGTTGATGAAAAAGTACGGTCTCACGAGCCAAATCCTGGTTGAGGCATCGACGGATCAGCTCAGTTTTAAAATGGTGCAGAAAGGCCGCAAGGGCAGACGGCTCTCGATGAATGTTCAAAAAAAAATATTACACGCGGTCCGCGCCGCCGTTGTGGCCGCGTCCCGCGAAGCAAAAGCGTTAGGGGCGTCAGAAGCTAAGGCAATTTCGGTACCGTCAATTAAGCTCGAGGATTTGTTCAACTACCGCGGCTGATGTACGGGGATTTAGTGAATTTCAAAAAGGGTGGAATTTAATTTCATGAACCAAATAATATTAAAATTGTTATTCATGGGGCTGGTCGTGGTAGTCGGCTCGGAAGTTAGTGGTTGGACCCGGCATGCCGAGGCGGATACGGTTTATTTGAAGCGGGGAGGCTCGATTGAAGGGGAAGTTGTCGAAGGAGCGACAACTGTGGAAATAAAAATTGACGGCGGCAGCACCACTTTTAGCAAAGATGAGATAGAGCGAATCAAAAAAAATAATAATCGACCGGCGGCAAATCACCCGTCCGCATTAACGCAATCCAAATGGACGAGTTTTAAAAATAAAGCGGCCAATTCCATCAATAAGATTCAAAGAAAAGTGGCCCATTCCACAGCAATAATGAAGTCAAAAACCGCCAATGGGATGAAGCCCATCCAAAAATCCAGCGCCACCGCTTACAAAGGGCAGGCCCTGAACAACAGCTTGGAATCTATGCAAGATTCTCTCAAAGCCATGCACAAACAAGAAAAATCCCTCGCCGAGCAAAAGCGCGCCCTCAAAAATTCCGACTGACTTTCCCGCGTAAACCAACTCACCCGCGCGCATTTCCCCCATCCGAACGAGATCCGGCTAGTGGGGTGCGGATGTCTGTCTTCGAAGGACTTTTTCACTTGCGCGGCGTCCCCGCCAAGCAAGTGGAAGGAGCGAGCGCGCCTGGCCTCTGCGACGCCTACCTTTTGCGTCGCGAGGCGTGCCGCGACGGGTGGTGTCGCGGCCATCCTCTTTAAAGACAGCGCGCGAGCGGCTCCGTCCGCAGAAGACAGCCATCCGCACCCCACTAGCCAGACCGAGCGCAGGTCATTCGGGCACTCTTCTGGGATCTTCTAACAGATAATTGACGTCCCGTTCGCTTGCGCCGAACTCTTCGGCGATGGCGATCAGCTCCCGGCACTTTTCATATTCCTCGCGGACCAGGGCTTCCCGAAGATAGAGCAGGGCCGTGAGCACGATCGGATGCTTCACGCGAACCGTCGCGCGGGCAGTCTGATGGGCTCTAACGAGTGACTTCATAACGACCTCCTTTTGGTTAGCTGATGCGGTCGGCTCAAAAAGCTGCAGATGCGAGGCGCGACAAGCGACGCGTGGTACATCCCACGCGAGCGCAGTCGCAACGAAGCAGATGCTGCTTTTTCAGCCGACCGCTAAAAACAAAAAACCCACCGCTCGGGGGAGCGATGGGTTGTGTTGGAATCTTTTTTGGAACCGAACTTTTAGCTTACCGAACTTCCCTCCACACAACCCATCGCAAGCGGCCAAATGCTTTTAAAGCACATGGCGCAACGCTTCGTCGCCATATCTACATGATATCGGCGAAGCGTGACGGTCGAGTTGTGTTTGAGTGTTTGCTGCTTCATATTTACCTAGACGAGGATTCTATTCCAACGGGCGGCGGGAGCGCAAGAACTATTTTTAACTTAGGGCTTGATTATTTGTCAGAAATGATTATTATTGTTAAGTAGAGTTACTTGATAATAACTAATATTTGGGAGACCTATGAGCCAGATTGCCAAAACCGATTCTTCCTTCCGCGAGGGCGTGAACCTGATGTTCGATCAGGCGGTCAAATATTTGAAGCTGCCCAAGGGCATTTGCGATTACATGAAGACTTGCCAGTCGGTGTATCAAGTTTCGTTTCCGGTCAAGATCGACGGAGAGTATCAGGTTTTTCACGGCTGGCGGGCGGTTCACAGCGAGCATCGGCTTCCGGTCAAAGGTGGGATTCGGTACGCGATCAATGTGACACAAGAAGAAGTTGAGGCGCTGGCCGCGCTCATGACTTACAAATGTGCCCTCGTCAATGTGCCCTTCGGCGGAGCCAAAGGCGGACTTTGCATCAATCCCAAGAAATATACGGAAGACCAGTTGGAACGCATCACGCGGCGGTTCGCGACCGAGCTTATTAAGAAGGGCTACATTAGCCCGAGCTTAAATGTTCCGGCGCCGGATATGGGCACGGGCCCGCGCGAGATGGCCTGGATCGCCGATACGTATCGTCAGCATTACCCGCATGACATTAACGCGGTGGCGTGCGTGACCGGTAAGCCGGTGACACAAGGCGGCCTTCCCGGGCGCAATGAGGCGACTGGCCGTGGAGTGCAGTATGGCTTGCGGGAATTTTTTAGATACGCGGATGACATCAAAAAAACGGGCTTGCAGGGGGATCTGGAAGGCAAGCGTGTGATCGTTCAGGGGCTCGGAAATGTTGGGTATCACGCGGCCAAATTTTTGTCCGAAGAGGACGGCGTCAAAATTATCGCGATCATTGATCGTGACGGCGCGATCATAGACGATAAGGGTCTGAATGTCGAAGCAGTCAAAGCCCATATCACCAAAACCGGCGGCGTGTCGAATTTTCCGGGCGCCAAAACGCTGGCGGACGGCGTTTCGGTGCTGGAAGCCGATTGCGATATTCTCATTCCCGCCGCGCTCGAAAATCAGATCACTTCACAAAACGCGGGACGAATCCGCGCGAAGCTCGTCGCCGAGGCGGCCAACGGCCCCGTGACGTACGAGGCGGACGCTATTCTTCGGCAGCGCGGGATCACCGTGATTCCGGACTTTTATCTGAACGCGGGCGGCGTCACGGTATCGTACTTTGAGTGGATCAAGAACATCACGCACATTCGTTTCGGGCGGATGGAACGCCGGTACGATGAGGCGAAGGGGCTTTCGTTTGTTGAAGCGCTCGAAACTTTGACGGACAAATCGGTGCCGGTGAAGCTCCGTAAGGAAATCTTCCGCGGAGCGGATGAGCTGGATCTGGTCCGCTCGGGGCTGGACGACACGATGCGCGAGGCGTATCAGGAAATCCGACGGGTATTTGAACGGTTTCCGGAAGTGAAGGATCTGAGGACGGCCGCGTTCATTACGGCGATCGAAAAGATTTCGCGATCGCACATGGAGATGGGGATTTAAACAGGATGATGAAGGCCTAAGGAGAACTGCCATGGCATGGTTGGATAAATTATTGGTCAAGGTGCGTGACGCGGGCGCGTCGGATCTGCATTTTTCATCCGACCTCGTGCCCATGTACCGCGTGGACGGCACGATGCGCCCGATCGAAGGGCATCCCGTGACGACACCTGAAGACGTTCGCAAACACTTAAAAGAAATCGCACCCGAGCTCAATTGGAATGAGTTCTGCGAAATACATGACACGGACTTCGCGTATCCGCTTGAAGGGGTCGGCCGATTCCGCGCAAATTATTTTGAAGAACTACGCGGGTGCGGAGCCGTTTTGCGTCTGATCCCGTCCAAGATTCCGACTCCTGAGGAGCTTAATCTGCCTAAGGCGATGTTGGATCTGTGCACGCTTCACAAGGGCTTGGTGCTGGTCACCGGGCCGACCGGAAGCGGTAAATCGACAACGCTGGCGGCGATGATGGATCAGGTGAACCGAACCCGCGAGGAGCATATCATCACGATCGAGGACCCGGTCGAGTTCGTGTACACCAACAAAAAATGTCTGGTGAATCAGCGTGAAGTCCATCGGCACACCGAGAGCTTTAAAAAAGCGCTTCGCGCCGCTTTGCGCGAAGACCCCGATATTGTGCTGGTCGGCGAATTGCGTGATCTCGAGACGGTCGAAATCGCGATCGAAACCGCCGAAACAGGTCATTTGGTGTTCGGGACGCTGCACACGACGACGGCCGCTTCTACCGTGAACCGTATCGTCGATCAGTTTCCGGCGGATCGTCAGCGGCAGATCCGGACGATGTTGGCCGACTCGCTTCGGGGTGTGATCTCCCAGACGCTATGCAAGCGGATCGGGAAGGGGCGCATCGCGGCGATGGAAATTCTATTGGTGAATTCCGCTATTTCCGCCAATATTCGCGACGGAAAAACGCATCAGATCCCCAGTTCGATCCAGATGGGACGCGCGCAAGGCATGCAGGCGCTCAATGACGCGCTGCTCAGTCATGTGCTTTCGGGCATCATCACGCCTGAAGAGGGGATGGTGCGTTCCGTCGATCGTCATGATATGAGGACGAAGCTGAACCATTCGGGGTTGAAGGCGCCGACCCCCCACGACCCCATGGAGGAGAAGTAACCGTCTGCTGAAAAAGCCGCATCTGCTTCGTTGCTCGCTCGCTCGCGTGCACTAGCACGCGTCGCTACTCGCGCCTCGCATCTGCAGCTTTTTGAGCAGACGGTTTAGTTTGGTTCGGGTAAGTTGAGGGAAGCGTTGGGGCCGAGGAGGTCGAGGACGCCGATTAGGCTGTTGCCGCCGTGGCAGACGGCGTCGGTGCGGACGGATTCTTCCTTAGAATCGCGGATAGAGCCGCCTCGGGCGCGGTCCGGGTTTGGGATGTGATACGAATTCTCAGGTGAATAAATATTCTGGATCAGCCAGCGGGTCGTGCGCTTCAGCGCGTCCGTGTAATCCGAGCAGTCATCCCGTTTTTCCTGCAAACAGCGCGTCGCAATTTCGACAAAAACTTCGTTCATCCAACCGTTTCCGCTCGACGCCCAAGTATCCGAGTAGCGGCCGGAATCCAAAATATTAGCGGGATCCTTGATCTGACGGTCGAGCAGCTGCCGCGCCGCGCTAAATAGGGCATCGCGGAAGCGCGGGTCGGGATTAATTTTGGAATAATCCAAAAAAGCCATCGACAGCCAGCTCGTCGAGATGCTGTTCG
Source organism: Candidatus Omnitrophota bacterium (assembly GCA_020058965.1). GTDB lineage: Bacteria > Omnitrophota > Gorgyraeia > 2-02-FULL-51-18 > JAGOUK01 > JAGOUK01. The sequence goes on from JAGVCY010000294.1 coordinate 19,078, forward strand.
GCAACCGATACTCGTCACCGACATAGAAGCCGCTCGCGGCCGCCACGGTTAGCATGTGTTCCGCGATCCGCCCCGCTGCTTCGGCGTACACCGGGTCCTGGGTCGCGGCGGAAAGCCGGGAGAGCGCGGTCAGC
>JAGVCY010000096.1 GCA_020058965.1 Candidatus Omnitrophota bacterium
GAAAAACTATGACCTCAGAAGGTTCTTATGGATATTAATGCGCTCCAAGAATGTGCGGACCTGTCTTTTGCCGGGAGGACAACTTTTCCGGAGGTCGTGCGGCGGATGGCGAAGGAAGATATCCGCAAGGGCGGCGAGGCGTTCTTCGCGCAGACGGCGAAACAATAGCGCGTGATGAAATTGTCGGAGGGGAAGGGTTGGACTTTGAGTTCGGTCAGCGCGGGGCATCCTGAGCAGGCGTCGGCTTCCTCCAAGAAGCCAAATCCCCAATCGCCGAAGCCGAATATCCGGATCGAGAAGCGCGCGGGGAAGACGGTGACGGTCATCGCGGGGCTTCACACTTACGGGTCGGACCGCTTGAATGCGATGGCGAAGGAGCTGAAGGCGAAATTTGGGGCGGGCGGAACGGTGAAAGACGGTGTGATCGAGATCCAGGGAGATCGTGTCGCGGCAATTAAGGATTGGTGGATGGCTCTTAAAAAAGTCAAAAGTGACGGAAGGGAAAGTGAATGAAGTTTTTGGAGGTCGTGTCGGGCGAATCGTACGCATTGTTGAGGATCATGGCGGGGCTTATGTTTAGTTTTCACGGCGTTCAGAAGGTGCTCGGAATATTGGCAACGCAGCAACCGCCGATCGGGTCGCAGTTGTGGGCGGGCGGGCTGATTGAGCTGATTGGCGGCGTTTTGGTCGCGATCGGGCTTTTGACTCGGCCGGCGGCGTTTCTTTGCAGCGGCACGATGGCGGTAGCGTACTTTCAGTTTCATTGGAAATTCCAGATGGGCGATAATTTTTTCCCGACGATCAACAAGGGGGAATTGGCCGCCCTGTACTGCTTTGTGTTTCTTTTGATCGCATGTAAGGGTTCGGGCAAGTGGGGCTTCGATCAAAAATAGCATAGGAAATGCATAGGTCACTTGAAAATTCCCGCCGCTTTTGTCACTGATTTTGGGCCGGTGCCGGCTTTTGAGTCGGACGCTTACACGGAAGCGTTGAGCCGGCTGGGCAGGGGCTTACCGCGGCCTTCCGCGATTGTCGTCATGTCGGGCCATTGGGAATCTACCCGCGAAATTCTGATCACCTCCGCCAAAACTCCCGGGATCATTCACGATTACTTCGGATTTCCGGATGAGTTCTATCGCTTCACCTACCCGTGTCCGGGCAATCCCAAGCTCGCCACCGAGATCGCTCAGTTGTTATCCTTCTACGACATGCCGGCCAAAACCGATACGACCCGCCCACTCGATCACGGGGCGTGGGTCCCGGTCAGCCGGATGTATCCGAAGGCGGACATCTCCGTGCTTCAGGTCGCCGTTCCGCGAGCGGGGGCGCGCTTTGCTTTTGATATCGGGCGTTTGTTGGCACCGCTTCGGGACAAGGGTGTGCTGCTGCTCGGCGCCGGCGCGCTTAGTCATAATCTAAAATTGGCGATGGTTCATAAGAAGGACGACACACCTGACGCATGGGCCATGGAACTCGACGCGTGGATCATGGATCGAGTCGTCCGGCGGGATCACGAAGGCCTGCTTCAGTATAGGAGAACGGCTCCGTCCATCCGGTTGGCGGCCGCGACCGCGGAACATTTTGATCCATTTTTTTTTACGCTCGGAGCCGCGATGGGGGAGCCGCTGAAGCAATTGTATGGCGGTGTCGCTTACGGGAATGGGCTGATGAAGATTTTGGCAACACCGGACGCTGGGGCGCCTGAGAGGCCTGATGGTAGAATGATCGGAGATTGAGAAAAGTATTTTGAAGCGAGTTATGTAAATAATGGTTGTGCGGAATCAGGAGGGCGGATGATGAAACTTAAAATTGGGATGCGGTCGGGTGCATGGGTGCTGGTGTTGCTGGGCTTGCTGCAGACGGCGGCCTTTGCGGATGTGGTGGAGGGGCGGGTGTCGCGAGTGAGTTCGAGCGTGCTGGACTTGGTGGTGTATGATCGCAACGGCCGGCCGTATCCGAACGCGCTTCCGATCAAAGTCAATCTGAGGACAAAATTAAGCGGCATCAAAAAAATAACCGACCTAAAGCGCAATGACGCGGCCGGCGCGGATGTTCATCAGGAAGAATCCGGCTTGTGGGTCGCGGATCGCGTGACCCGCTTTCAGCAAGTGAACGCCCGCCCTGCGACGAAAAATCCGCCGCCGACTATGCGCGACTTTTTGGGTCAGCCAGTCGTGAGAGGCGCGCTCACCGGAGCGGCTACGGGCGCTTTGGCGTCAGGACTGTCCGGGGGTAAGGCGGGTAAAGGCGCGCTGGTGGGCGCCGGGGTTGGCGCGGCCGCGGGGTTGTTGGAAGGCCTTTTTAGCCAGCCATCGAGTCAATCGTCCGGGCAGTATTCTTCGGACACCAACAATCAGTGACGGATAGCGCACCCCGAAATCAAAATCCGACCAACAATCCCTTGCACGGCATGACGCTTGAGAAAATTCTCGAGCGGCTCGTGAAAGAATATGGCTGGCCGGAATTGGGGCGCAGGGTAAAGATCCGCTGTTTTAACGCGGACCCGAGCATCAAATCAAGCCTAACCTTTCTTCGCAAAACACCCTGGGCGAGAAAAAAAGTCGAAGACATGTTCATGGCGCTTCCAACGCGATACCTGTGACGGACGCCCGTATCCAGAGGGACAATTTTTACATCGATACCGCGTTCGGCGCTATTTATGAAGATGATGACCTCCTCATCATCAACAAACCCGCCCCGCTGGCGGTGCATGCCGTCGGAGTCTACAAGGAGCTCAACCTCAACTCACTGTTGCTCAATGATCCGCGGTGGGCGGGAGTTCCGCTCAAGCTAACGCATCGGTTGGACTCGGAAACCAGCGGAGTGGTCGTTTTTACCAAACATTACGAGGCCGCTCGTTTTATGGGTAAGCAATTTCAGGAAGGCCGGGTGGAAAAAAAATATGATGCCATCGTTTTTGGCCGACCGGCAAATAAGTCCGGAGATTTGGATTATCCGCTGGGATACGACGCCTCATCGGGATTTCAGACGGTTCGTGTTCATGACGCGGAGAAGGGGGAGGCGGCCCTGACGCATTATGAAGTTGTCGGGTTTGGAGCTGACTACGCGCACTTGCGGCTGACACCGCACACAGGCAGAACGCATCAGCTCAGGGTTCACATGGCGCTCATGGGCCACCCGATCGTTGGAGATAAAATCTATGTCGACTTGGAGTTATTTGCCAGATATGTGTCCGGCGGGCTGGATGCCGAAATCCTGAGTCGTCTTAAACTGCCCCGACTGGCGCTGCACGCATCGGAACTTACTCTCACGCACCCCGGATCCAAAAAGCTTCTTAGATTCACCGCCGCGCTTCCGCCTCTGTTGGATAAATTTATTGCCGCGAACTTTGAATAACCGACTTAAAAAGATATCCAACCAGCTCATCCAACCAGCGGCTTCGGTGGACAAGCAGAGGCCTATCCGCTATTGTATGAGAGGAGGAAAACACATGCGTAAGTATGCAATATTTTTGAGTCTGATTTTGGCCTTTTCATCAGCTAATCCGGCTCGGGCGGCGGATGCAACTGATCCGGCATGGGAAAAGTTCACATCGGCCAGACGGGTATTTCAAATGCGCTTGGCGGAACTGGCCGCTCAGCGGTGGCCGAAATATGTGGATTTTTTTGTCGCGCACCGCGACCTTCAGCTTCGCTACATGGATCGAAGGACCGTAGTTTTTTATTATTTATTAAAAAATGAGCCCGCGCGTATCGTTCGCAACCAAGGCGGCCAAGTATTTATGAATTTCGCTTGGGACAAGAGCGAAGAGAAGTCTTTTGACGAAAAAATCCCGGGGTTTAGCCGGCTCTCCTCCGTCATTGCCAAGCTCGAAACCAAGACCAAGAATTTTAAGAATCGCGCGACTTTGAAGGATAAATTTGCTCGGCTCGAAATTGACCCGGACTACCTTGGCTTATGCGTGACACGGGCAACGCGCTTGGAGAAGCAGAAAAGGAGCTCGCCCGCTCTGTTCCGCAATGAAAACCCGTCCCAAGCCGACTCCGCATCGCCCCATTCGAAATGTCCTCGTGGTCGCCAAAAAAAGCGTCTACGAAATTTATTTTGTAAAAAAACTTGCCGAACATGCGAATCGACATTCACGGCCGGACCCCCGGCTGCTCAAGGCATTTCGGGCCTCCCATGACGCCCATTACGGGGCGTTATCGGAAGTCCAAAAAACCCTGGATCGGATGGGCGTGCGCTATTGCACCATAGATCGCCGCAGGGACATACCGCGCGGAATTTATGATCTCGTGATCACTGTTGGCGGGGACGGAACCTTCCTGAGCGCTTCCGCCCAGGTGCGGGATGAACTCATGCTGGGAGTTAATTCAAACAACAGTATCAGTGTCGGGAGATTCTGCACGGCCACACCGAACGATTTTAGGCAGATCATGGAAGCGGCGGTTCGCGGAACGAGTCCGATCCGGCTTTTGCACCGAATGGAGCTGTGGATGAACGGACGGTTCACCGGATTTCGGGCGCTGAACGATCTTTTGGTGTGTCATAGCAACCCTCCGGCAATGAGTCATTACACGGTCACGGTGGGTTCGCGTACGGAAGATCAACACAGTTCCGGGGTTTGGGTCGCAACCGCCGCGGGATCCACCGGCGCGATTCAATCCGCGGGCGGTCGACCGCTTCCGCTATTATCGAGACAGTTGAAGTACCAACCCCGGGAGCTTTATGTGAAACACGGGCGCGCCTACCGCCTCAGAGGCGGCGCCGTGAAGTCAGGAGCGAGTTTGATTTTTCATTCAAAGATGGAAGACGGGCGGGTGTACATCGACGGCACCCGAGAGCAGCTTAATTTTTGTCACGGAGATGTTTTGGAAGTGCGGGTATCGTCCTATCCGGTGCGTGCGATCGACTTTGAAAAACGCCTGGAAGCGCGGCATTTGCACCGCTCATGAAAACGGCGCGGCGAATCGGTGTCGTATGTCCCAGCCGTTTTGAATACGAAGCTCTCCGCGGCCTCGCGGTCGCGGCTCACGCATCGGTGATACTTTCGGGCATGGGCAAGGTTCGATCAGTCATCGGTTGTCACGAACTCTGCAAGCAACATCCAAACATTCAGCACCTTCTCTTGATTGGCTTTGCGGGCGGACTCGCGGGCCTTGCCGTGGGGGATGTGATCGAACCCAAGCTCGTCATTGAACAGGATTATTGCGCCGAGCCATTCGAAAAGTTTCCAAATCAAATTCGAATGCCCGGCCCCCGGTTGATTCAAGGCTCCTATGACGGAACCTTGCTCACACAAGATCGGTTTTTGACCCAAAATCCATATGCAAACAGCCCTCTGGCAAAGCGTCATAAGCGCCTGGCGTGCGACATGGAAGGGTATGGAGTTGCCAGCTTCGCAAAAAAATCCAAACTGCGCTGCTCAATCGTAAAAATCATATCTGACGCCGCCGACGAAACCGCCGACCACGACTTCCTCAAAGCCTGCCGCACCCTTCGCCCCAAACTTCGTTCCACCCTATCCCAAGCCCTCTCCCGCTTAGAGTAATCCAATCGGCCATACCCTCTTTTGAGGAGTTATTGGACTAAAAGAGTCTGAATAGGTATACTCCCTATATGAAGTACACAACCAAGACAGAATACGGCCTAAATTGCCTGGTTTACATGGCCCGCCACGGCGGCATACAACCCATCACCATTAAGGAAATCGCCGCGGCCGAAAAGTATTCCCCTACCTATATTGAGAAGATCCTGCAATCCCTGCGCACGGCCAAAATCGTGTCCGCTTCGCACGGGAATCACGGCGGTTATGTTCTGGCTCGGCGTCCGAACGAAATTACGCTCAAAGAGGTGATCGATGCACTCGAGGGGTCTACTTTTGATGTCTATTGTGAGCCCGAAACCCGCGACCAGATCGTTTGCACGCATTACTGTGCCTGCGGCGTGAAGCCGGTTTGGCAAAAGGCCAAAACACTTCTAGATCAATACTTTGTGTCCGTGACGCTTGAAACGCTGATGAACGGCGCGGCGGTGGAAGCATGAGCGAAGAAACTCTTAATAAAATTATCGATCAGGAATACAAGTACGGCTTCAAGTCCGATATTGAGACCGGACGCACGGTTCGCGGATTATCGGAAGACACCGTGCGGCAGATTTCCGCTCTCAAGGGAGACCCGGAATGGCTTTTGGAATACCGGCTCAAGGCCTACCGGCATTGGCTGACGATGGTTGAGCCAAAATGGGCCAATGTGAGTTACCCGCCGATCGATTATCAAAGCATTATTTATTACTCCGAACCCAAGCAGGCCGCGGCGCCCAAGAGTCTAGATGAAGTTGATCCTGAGCTGCGGCTTACTTTTGAAAAATTGGGGATTCCGCTGACGGAGCAGAAGCGGCTGACCGGCGTCGCGGTGGACGCGATCTTTGACAGCGTGTCCGTCGCGACGACCTACAAGGGAAAACTTAA
>JAGVCY010000293.1 GCA_020058965.1 Candidatus Omnitrophota bacterium
AAGCCGGAGATCCTGCTCTTGGACGAGCCGACGAACCATCTCGACATTGAATCCATTAATTGGCTTGAAAATTTTTTAAAACAATATCAGGGGACCATTTTTTTCGTCACGCATGACCGGATGTTCATGACGCGGCTGGCTACCAAGATCATGGAGCTGGATCGGGGCAAGCTGTACAGCTGGAGCTGTGACTATCCGACTTTTTTGGAGCGCAAGCAGTTGGCCCTGCATGTCGAGGCGATGGAGCGGGAAGCGTTTGACCGGAAGCTTGCCGAAGAAGAGGTGTGGATCCGTCAGGGGATCAAGGCACGGCGGACCCGCAACGAGGGGCGCGTGCGCGCGCTCGAAAAGCTGAGGGTCGAGAAGAAAGCCCAGCGCCAGCTCATTGGAAAAGTTCGGATGAAGGCGCAGGAAGCCGACCGTTCCGGCCAGCTCGTCACGAAGGCGCAGCATCTGACGCACGCGTTCGGCGATAAAAAAATTATCGAGGATTTTTCGGTCCGTATCATGCGCGGCGACAAGATCGGCGTGATCGGTCCCAACGGCTGCGGCAAAACCACCCTGCTAAAAATTTTGCTCGGCCAACTCACGCCGGACGCCGGCACGGTGGCGCTCGGCACCAACCTTCAGATCTCGTATTACGATCAGCTGCGCGAACAGCTCGACGAGGACAAAACGGTCATGCAGAACATCTGCGGCGACAGCGACGTGGTGATCGTCGACGGCAAGCCGCGGCATATCATGGGATATCTGCAAGAGTTTTTATTTTCGCCGGACCGGGCGCGCACGCGGGTGAAGGTGCTTTCGGGCGGGGAGCGCAACCGGCTTCTGCTCGCACGGCTTTTTACCAAGTCTTCCAACCTGCTGATCATGGACGAGCCCACGAACGACCTGGATGTCGAAACGCTCGAACTGCTTGAGGAGCTGCTCGTGGGTTACTCCGGAACGCTGCTGCTCGTCAGCCACGACCGCGCGTTCGTGAACAATGTCGTGACCTCGACGATCGTGCTCGAGGGAAACGGAAAAATCTACGAATATCCAGGCGGGTATGACGACTGGGCGAATCACCGCGCGCGGGGTGAAAAGGACGAGAAGTTCGAGGAAGAAGACGAAGTCCCGGAGCCGCCGAAGGGAAAAAATAAGCCGGAGCCGGCGACCGCCCCGTCCGCGGCCGGTGCCGCCGCGGTCAAAACCACCGCGCCCGTCAAAAAACTTTCGTTTAAGGAAAAGCGCGAACTCGAAGAAATTTCGGGCAAGATCGAAAAGCTCGACGCCGAACACGCGGCTCTCATCGGTTTGATGGCCGACCCCGCGTTTTTTCAGCAGGAGCCAAAAAAAATCGCCGACACCAAACAGCGGCTCGCGGCCATCGCCGACGAGCTCGCTCAAACCTACGAGCGCTGGTCGCAGCTGGACAATGGAAGACCGGTTTAAAATACTTTTTGATAATTCCGCGGACGCGCATTTGATCGCCGGTCCCGACGGGATCACCGATTGCAATGACGCGATGATCAAACTACTCAAATGCCGCAGCAAAGACGAGGTGCTGTCCATTCATCCGGCGCGGCTCTCTCCGGAGTATCAGCCGGACGGACAGCTGTCCTCCGAAAAATCCAAGCAAATGGATCACTTGGCCCGAGCGAACGGATTTCACCGATTTGAGTGGGTGCACCAAAAATCCGACGGAGAGAATTTTCCGGTGCAGGTCACGCTGAACGCGGTGGAGATCGGCGGCAAGCCCTGTCTCGTCGGTGTCTGGCACGATTTGACCGAGCTGAAACTCAAGGAGCAGGCGCTTAAAGATCTGAACGCGCGGATGACGCATGAGCTGGAGAGCGCGGCGGAATTTCAGCGCTCGCTGCTGCCGGGCGAACCCCCGCAATCCGAAAAATACAAAACCGCCTGGTTCTACAAGCCCTGCGAGGAATTGGGCGGCGACAGTCTGAACATTTTTAAAATTGACGACACACATCTGGGGATGTATGTGCTGGATGTGACGGGGCACGGGGTCGCCTCGGCGCTCTTGTCCGTGACCGCAACGCATTTTTTACAAGGATTCTCCAAAACGCAATGCCCCTCGGATGTGGTGCACCGGCTGAACCGGCATTTTGCCAACGAGAAATACCAGAATCACTCCTTCACTATCGTGTACGGTGTGCTGGACTTGAAGGACCTGTCTTTTTCGTATGTGTCGGCCGGCCATGTCGGGCCGATACGGATACGGAAAGACGGAACGGTTGAGCCCTACGAAAGTCTGGGCATGCCGATCGGCATGATCGAAGACGCGAAGTACGGCCTGAAGCGGATCGAGCTCGAGAGCGGAGACAAGATTTTTTTGATCTCCGACGGGATCTACGAAGCGCGCAATCCCCAAAAAGCGGATCTCGGGATCGAGCGGGTTTACGAGCATTTTAAAAATGAACGGATCAACAATTATTCGCTAGAATACACGGTGAACAGCACCGCCCGGGCGGCCTATCACTGGTGCCTTCCGGAAAAGCCGGACGATGATATCTCCATCGTCGGGCTCGAGATCCGGTAAGTGGCAAAAAGTTTTTTTGAAAAAGAGAGCCTATGAAAAATAATTTTCTCGTCATTTTATCCGCGATCCTATTGACGGCAGCGTGCCTCTCGCCGCTAAACGCTTTTGCGGCTGATGCGGCGCCGTACTGCGAAGTGATCCGTGCCGAAGGCAACGCCCAGCTCTTGCGAAAGGGACAGGAAGCGACCCCATTAAAGGAAGGAATGGCGCTTCTCAAGGGAGACAGCTTCGTTCTCGGAGCCGGCGCGTCGGCGGATCTGGCGTTTGACCCAGAATGGAACAACACGGCCCGGCTCATCGAAAATACGCGCATGACCCTTCGGTCGGTGAGTCCCGTTCGGATCAATATGACTTCCGGCGATGTTTATGCCAAGCTCGACAAACTGCCCCAGGGCGTCTCGTTCGAGATCAAAACACCCGCGGCCGTGGCCACGGTCCGTGGAACCAAATTTAGAACCACACATCTGAACGGTCAAACCACGGTTTTTAACGACTCCGAAACCTCCCTCGTGTATGTCTATCATCTGGATGAAAACGGAAACCGTTCCGGCCGGGCGATCGTGTTGAAGCCCGGCGAGTTGACGACGATCGACGGCGAGGCCGAGGCGTACGATTCGCCTCAGGACGAGCTGGACGAGGCGCGGGACCGGGAAGATCAGGACCGCCTCAATGACGACCTGAACCGGTCGCGTACTGAAGCGCCTCAAGGCGAAACGATCCCTGACCCGCCGGGCAATTTCTAATGAGAACGCACTTTTTATTCGTTAGACGCGCAATTTTTTTATCAGCTATGATCCTCGCGACGATGGGACTGCACGCTTCGTCAGCCATCGCTGAATTGTCCGATGCCGACAAAATCCAAAAACGCGGGGAGCTGGACAGTTATTTCAGCTCAGCACTGCCTCGTACCGAGCCATTGGCACCCGTGAAGTCCGCGCAAAAACTTCGGTACACGGCGAGCGGGGCAACCCGTTACGGCTATGACGACAATGTGGATCTCGACCAGGCCAGTGACGGCGATTCGTATTATCAGGAAAGAGTCGGCGGAACCGTGGAGTATGATCCGAACGCGCAGTTGTTTGGCCGGCCGACCACGATCGGAGTTCTGGCCGATTACGACTATTTGGGATATTTTGACCGAGACGATATGAATCGGCAGAGCGGGATCGTTGCGCCGTTTTTACGGCTCAAGCCCGGAGGCCGCATGGTGTTGGACGCCGGGTATGAATTCCGTGTGAGGGATTACGAGAGCCAGGATGATCTGAGCTACCTGTCGCACGCGGCCAAGCTTCGGCTGAGCCATCAGCTGATGACCGGCCTGAGGCATAAAGCCGAGTTCAGATATGAGCGGGCGTATTATTCCGACCGCAAGCAGCTTCAGCCGGGCGGGATCTACAGCCCCGATGAAGACCGGCAGGATGGGCGCTACACCACGGCATACGGATTCCGGTATCACTCGGGAGGTTTAACCCTTCGTTTAGAGGGGTCCTGGCTCTGGAACGATTCCAACGACCAATATTTTGATTACAACGATTACAATGACTTCGGCTTGGACGGGTCGGTGAGCATACGAACGGCGGACCGGTGGATCCTGACCGGCTTCGGCGGCTGGCATCAGCGCTCGTACGATGACCGGATTCGGGTCCTGGTTTCAACCGAAACTCAGGAAGACGATTGGTATTACGCGGGAGGCAGAATTTTCTTTGCCCTGAACACCTGGTCCGGCGTTGACATCACCGCCACTTACAGCAAGAATGATTCCAATGATCCCGCGCATGATTATGACGCGCTGAATATCAGCTCGGGGTATCACCTCTATTTTTAAATGAACCGAGAATAAACTTATGAATAAGCCGCAATCCATCACCGCCAAAAGCCATCTGGTCGATCAAAAAAACAACATCGCGCGCATCATGTCCAAAAAAATCGTATCCGTCCGAGGTGATCAATCGGCGCTGTATGTGGCCCGCAAGCTTCGAAGCAACAAGGTGGGCGCCGTTCTGGTTCTGGATAAAAACGGGCATTTAGAAGGAGTGATCAGCGAACGGGACATCATCTCCAAAGTCATCGGTGCGGGTAAAGATCCCGCGCGCGCTTCCGCGGCGTCCATCATGAGTAAAAAGGTTTTTTCGGCGAAACCGGAGCACTCGGTGAACCGGGTTTTAAATCAAATGCAAACCAAGCATGTGCGGCACATTCCCGTGACGGACAAGGAGGGTAGGGCGCTTGGTGTCGTGTCGCTGCGGGATCTGCTGACTCAAAATCAGAAGGAAATGCGCCGACTGCTTCGCATGAAGGATCAGACGCTGACCGTGGACGCTCTGACCGGACTTAAGAATTATCGGTTTTTTAACGACTACCTCGACGCGGAGATCACTCGCAGTCAATTGCACGAGTCCTGTTTTTCGCTGATCTTCATGGATTTGGACCACTTCAAGGAACTCAATGACAGCGAAGGCCACCCCATGGGGAATCTGGTCCTGATGCGCTTCGGCGAGATCCTCAACCCCAAAAACGGCGGATCCGCCGAGGTTTCTTTAAGACGGACCGACACCGCGATCCGGCTGGGAGGGGACGAGTTTGCCCTAATCCTGTCGGACACGGCTGTGCAGGGAGCCCACATCTGCGCCGACCGTGTGCTAAGGACGGTTCGGAGCCGGCTCAATGACATCCCTGGCATCGAACCCAAGACCCCGCTCACGGTGAGCATCGGCATCGCCACCTTTCCGAATGACGCCAAAGACCGCGAGTCGCTGATCAAGCACTCTGACCTGGCCCTGTATGAAGCCAAACGCCGGGGTAAGGACCAGATCTATGTTTACACGCCCGATCTGCACGAAAAAGACAATTCAAAAGCCGGCGGCACCTATCGAAGCTAAGCTTGATCCGGCCGGATCAGACATTTCATGTTTTATCGTTCGAAAGGGGTATGATACGCGGAGTTATTTTTACAAAAGGAGGTGCGTGTATGGACCATAATTTCAAAAGAGACAAGAAACGGATCGAAGAGATGAAGAAAAAGCGCCGGGACGAGAAGAATAAAAAGCGGGATGATAAAAAGTCCGAGACCATTGCCCCCATCAACCCCCCGGTCGCCGGCTCGCAGTTTTGACCTCAGCGCTTCATCCCGCCGACCGCATGGCGGTCATCATTAACGAATGTATCGAGAAGCAGCTGGACTTCCTAAAGCCCGTGGAAGATTCTTGGCAGCCCAGCGATGTGCTGCCGGAGATGACGGGCGAAGGATGGCGCGAAGGGGTCGCGGAACTGCGGAGCAAGGCCGCCGTCCTGCCGGATGATCTTCTGGTCGTCCTGGTCGGAAATACCGTAACCGAAGAGGCGCTGCCTTCGTACCAAACCTGGCTGAATCGCACCAGCGGCCTTCGGGATGAAACCGGCGTCAGCCAAACGGCCTGGGCCTTATGGACTCGCGGTTGGACCGCCGAAGAAAATCGCCACGGCGAACTGCTGAACAAATACCTGTACCTCAGCGGACGGGTCGATTTTCGCTCCTTCGAAGTCACCACCCAACATTTGATCAAAAACGGTTTTGATCTCAAGTCTGAGAATAACGCTTACCGATCCATGGCGTATGTCGCGTTCCAGGAGCGGGCCACTAAGATCTCTCACTCCAACACCGGACGGCTCGCGGAAAAATACGGTGACACGATGCTCGCGAAGATGTGTTTACTGATCGCCGGAGATGAAGCACGTCATGAGGAGGCCTACAAGCGGTTGTACAAGGGTGTGGTCGAAGCCGATCCTTCCGATGCCATCATCGCTTATGCTCATATGATGAAGCAAAAAATCGCGATGCCGGCCCTGCTCATGTCGGACGGAACGGACCGCAACCTTTTTGAGCAGTTCGCGCTGGTGGCGCAGCGCAGTGGTGTGTACACCCTGCGGGACTACGCGGATGTGATCGAGCACCTCACGGATTTTTGGGGCATCGCGTCGGTGGTGGGGCTCACCCCGGAGGCCCGGGCAGCGCAGGAATTTGTTTGTGGATTGGCGGACCGCTATCGGAGCAAGGTGGATCGGGTAGAGCAGGCGGTACGGAACTTTCCTAAGGAGCCTTTTAAGTGGATTTTCGACCGTTGCGCATAACCGGGGATCGCACATTTGCAGCGTCCCGTTAAAGACTGTTCGTTATGCGGAACGGCAGGAGCGGAGCTGTTTTGCTCAGAAGCGGCGCGAAAGTATTTTTTGTGCGGGGAATGCGGCGTGGTGTTTGTTCCCCGCGAATACTTTGTCACGCCGGAGCAGGAAAAAGCAAGGTATGACCTGCATCGCAACGAACCCACCGATATCGGGTATGTTAACTTTTTAAGCCGGCTGATGGGGCCGATCCGTGAGCGGCTCAAGCCGGGGAGCCGTGGACTTGATTTTGGTTCCGGCCCGGGTCCGGTGCTGCGGGAGATGTTCAAGAAGGCCGGTTATCCGATGGAAATTTATGACCCGTTTTATGCGCCGGACAAGAGTGTGTTGGACCGGCAGTACGACTTCGTCACCGCGACGGAAGTGTTCGAGCATTTACGGGAGCCGACGGAAACGCTCAAGCGCATTTGGGCGACGGTGCGTCCGGGCGGCTGGCTCGGCGTCATGACGCAGCCGCTTCCACCCAAAGAAGCGTTCAGCCGCTGGAGCTACAAAAGCGATCCGACCCACATCCTATTTTTTTCTCCCCGTGTCTTTAAATGGCTGGCGTTCCGCTGGAACGCCAAATGCATCACGGCGGACAAGAACATATTTTTGATCGGCAAAAGCGTATCTCATGGAAAAAGTAGAATCTAAAAACGGCCGTCCGCATTTTTTAGAGCCGCTCAAAATATCGGACATCCGGTACTTCATCGGCGGAGTAGGTTTTTTTGCGCTGGGAAGCCGGGCGCTTTTGGTGGTGATCGGGTTCCAGGTGTATCAGATGACGCACAGCGCGATGGCGCTAGGTTGGCTGGGACTTATCGAGGCGATTCCGGCGCTGTCGCTCGGCCTGTTCGGCGGATATGCGGCCGATCACTTCAACCGGCGGAAGATTCTGCTCATCACCCGGGCGGTATCGGTTTTTTGCGCACTCGCGATGGCCCTGTTATCCTGGCAGAATCACGGAACCGCGCTGATCGGATTGTACTTCATGATATTTGCGGCGGGGGTGGCACGCGGGTTCGCGGATCCGGCCGGCACGGCGTTTGAAGCGCAGGTGGTTCCGCGGCATTTAACGGTGACCGCCGCTTCGTGGGTTTCGAGCACCTGGCTCAGCTGCGCGGTGATCGGACCCGCGGTGATCGGATTCGTGTTCGAGGCGTGGGGGGCGAAGGGCTCTTACCTGCTGATCGCCGGATTTTTTGCCGCGGCCTGGGTTTGTGTGGCGAGCATTTCGCCAAAGCCGCAGCCGCCTCCGCCGGCTCGAGAGCCCCTGCTCAAGAGTCTGACCGGCGGATGGAAATTTGTTTTTTCCAACCAGCCTTTGTTCGCAGCGCTGGCACTGGATTTGTTTGCGGTGCTTTTTGGCGGCGTGATCGCTATTCTGCCGATTTTTGCGGACCAGATATTGCATGTCGGAGCCAGAGAGCTGGGATTGTTGAACGCCGCGCCGATGCTGGGTGCGCTGCTGATATCGCTCGCCGCGACGCACTGGTCGCCCATCGGACGAGCGGGCCGGAACCTTTTGCTCGCCGTCGCCGGTTTTGGCATATGCATGATCGTGTTCGCATTTTCAAAAAATCTGTGGCTTTCGATGGGAGCGCTGTTTTTGAGCGGTGTGTTTGACGGCGTGAGCGTCGTGATCCGGCGGTCGATGGTGCGGCTGCTCTCACCGGAGCATTTGCGCGGGCGGATCGCGGCGGCCAACTGGGTTTTTATCTGCGCGTCCAATGAACTTGGTGCTTTTGAGAGCGGGATGCTCGCCGCGTGGATCGGAGCTGTTCCGTGCGTCGCGGTCGGTGGATTTGTTACACTAGGGGTCGTTGCCATCACCGCCTCCCTGGCCCGGCAGCTGCGGAACCTGAGATTTAACTCCCGAACGCTGGAACAACAACCCGATCTAACTTAAACGACTTCGGAATCATTCGAAATAAACATTTATGAAAACCCAATTGCAAAATAAGTCACTAGCGGCTTTTATGATTTTGACAGGCGCGCTGCTTCTGCCGGCGGACCGGCGGTCCTGGAGCGCAATGAAACTTTTTCTCAAAGAAGTCTTGATTTAAAAGGAGGGGACCGTGAAAAAAAGATCCATCGGATTAGTGACAGCTGCAATATTGAGTCTGGGCGTTTGCATCAGCCCGGTCGTCCGCGCGTTCGGTCAGCCGGAAAATTATTCGGCGGACATGGTCATGACGGGTGAGGGGCGCGCTACGCAGGCCAAAGTATTTATTTCGGACAAGAAGACGCGGATGGAGATGATGGGGAACACGATCATTACGCGAATGGACCTTGGGGTTTCCTGGGTGATCATGGCGTCGGAGAATATGTACATGGAACAGCCGATCGACCCGAAGATGGCGCTTCAAACGGGCGGCGACGCTTCTTCCGAGGTGGAACGCATTTCGCTCGGTGCCGATTTCGTGAACAAACAACCCGCCGAAAAATTTAAGGTCACCTATTCCTCCAGCCGCGGGAATGAGGCTGTTTATCAGTGGATGGCGGGCGGGTCCATGATACCGGTCAAGATCGCCTCGATCGACGGAAGCTGGACCGTGGAGTACCGCAACATCAACACGGCGCCGCAACCAGCCTCACTTTTTGAGGTTCCCGCCGGATATCAAAAATTTTCCATGCCGAACATGGGTCAAATGATGCAGACGATGCAATCACAGCAAAACGATTAAAAAGAAAAGTAAAATTGAGACATTCGTCCAACCGCTCTAACCAAAACAACAACCGACAGTCCCGTCCTTCGGCGCATCGCCGTGGACCCAACCAGGGATCGGGCCGCGGTCCGAGCCATAGTTCGGACCGCGGATCAAGTCACGGGTCCTCCCATCCGAGACCCCGGCATCAGGGATCTTCCCCGATGAGCGGCCGGAACTTTTCGCAGGACGCGGGCCAGAAATTTTTGGCGGGAACGGCCGTGGATCCGTCGCCGCGCATTCGGTTAGAGGACGGATCGACGGAACTTACGATGCGTGCCATGGATCTTATCAGTCCGATAGGGATGGGTCAGCGCGGCCTCATCGTCGCGCCGCCGGGATCAGGCAAAACCACTTTTCTCAAGCATATTTGCCAGGCGGTCGCCAAGGCCGCGCCTGAGATGAAGCTGTATGTTCTGCTCATCGATGAACGGCCCGAGGAAGTGACTGACTTCAAGCGCGGGGTGCCCGCTCAAGTTCGATCATCTTCAACCGATGAGTCTTATGAGCATCACATCCGTGTGGCAGATGAACTGATGCAGGAAGCGTTGCGCGAAGCGGCAACCGGCGCCAATGTGATGATCCTGATCGATTCTCTCACGCGCCTTTCACGGGTGCACAACGCGGAGTCGCGCTCCAGCGGCCGCACGCTGTCGGGCGGAGTGGACGCGCGCGCGCTCGAA